>JAUCDU010000172.1:0-6175 GCA_034674825.1 Giesbergeria sp. | reverse complement strand
CATCAGTTCGACCACGCGTCCGTAGGGCACTTCGGCGTCGGCGCGCAGCTGAATTTCGGGGCCCGGCCGCTCAGCCGCCACCGCCGCCAGGCGCGCAGCGAGCGCGTCCGCGGCCATCGCCTCGCCGTCGACCTGCAGTGCGCCGTTGCGGTCGAGTTCCATCAGCATCGCAGCGGCCGGGGCGGCCGGGGCCGTGCCCTGAGCACTTGGCAGCTCCAGGCGCAGCGAGCCGGCGAGCAAGGGCGCAGCAAGAATAAAGATCACGACCAGCACCAGCATCACGTCGACCAGCGGGGTCACGTTGATGTCGCTCATGGGCCGCGCTTGCTGGCTGCGCTGCAGGCGGCCAAAGGCCATGTCAGCCGCCCGCCGTGCAGAGTTCGCGCAGGTCGTGCGCAAAGCCTTCGAGCTCGGCTTCGAGCAAGCTCACGCGCCGCCCCAGCAGGTTGTAGCCCAGCACCGCAGGGATCGCCACGGCCAGGCCAGCCGCCGTCATGATCAGCGCCTCGCCCACCGGACCTGCCAGGCGCTCTACGCTAATTTGCCCAGAACCCGCCAAAGCGGTAAGTGCATGGTAGATACCCCAGACCGTGCCCAGCAAGCCGACAAACGGTGCCGTTGCGCCCACGGTGGCAAGCAGAATCTGGCCGTGCTGCAGCCGCACTGCACTGGCCGACAGGGCGCCGCGCAACAAGCGGGTCGCGTGGGCCGCGGGGTTCGCAACCAGGCACTGCGGCTGCGCTGCGGCTGCGCCGGGCGGAGCGCCACGCGCGCCCTGCGCCGCGGCCACGAGCGGCGACACCAGCGCATCGCGATCAAACCTGATCACTGCGGACGCGCCGCCTTCCCAGTTGCCAGCCTGCCAAAAAGCCGCCTGGCTGCATGCCACATCGGTGTACGCGCGCTGCAACATCCGCACTTTCCACAGCATGACCACCCAACTGGCGACCGACATCAACAACAGAAGGAGTGCCGTCGTTTGCGTGACCGCATCGGCGCTGCGCCACCAGTGCAGGCTGTCCATGGCGTTGCGCGCGGCTCAGTTCAGACCGAGTACGTCAAACATATCGAACAGCCCTGCTTGGCGCCCGTGCAGGAAACGCACTGCCCGCAGGCTGCCCTGCGCGTACGTGGTGCGGCTGGCCGATTTGTGCGTGATCTCGATGCGCTCGCCGGTGCCGGCAAACAGCACGGTGTGGTCGCCGACGATGTCACCACCGCGAATGGTGGCAAAGCCAATCGACGATGGGTCGCGCTCACCGGTGACGCCTTCGCGGGCGTACACCGCGCAATCCTTCAGGTCACGCCCCAAAGCGTTGGCGATCACTTCGCCCATTTTGAGCGCGGTGCCCGAGGGCGCGTCCACCTTGTGCCGATGGTGCGCCTCAACCACTTCAATGTCGTAGCCTGTAGAGAGCGCGCGCGCCGCCATGTCCAGCAGCTTGAGCGTCACGTTCACGCCGACGCTCATGTTGGGTGCCATGACGATGGCTACGCGCTTTGCATAATCGGCAATCTCGACCTTTTGCGCCTCGCTGAAACCGGTGGTGCCGATGACGGCATGCACCCCCAGGCGCGCGCACACCGCCAGGTGCGCAAGCGTGCCCTCGGGGCGGGTGAAATCGATCAGCACCTCAGCACTTGCCAAGCCCTGTTCGATGTCGGCGGTGATGGGCACGCCGCTGGCAAGCCCAAGAAACGCCGTCGCGTCCGACCCGATACCGGGGCTTACCGGAACGTCGAGCGCGCCGACCAGCACACAGTCGCCGCTGTCGCGAATCGCTTCAATCAACATGCGGCCCATTCGGCCGCTGGCGCCCGCCACCGCTACGCGGAGGGGAGCATTGGAATTTTCGGGCGTGAGATTCGCCATCGGTGCTCCAGACTGCATTGGGTGCCGCCCGCTGCGCTTAGCGCTTCGGCGGCTCGAGTGGGGGATAGCTGCGCGCAGGCGCTACAGGCGCGCTGCTGGCTGCGTCTTTGCGCTCAGAGGCGGTAGCAGGAAAGCGCGCAAGCTGCTGTTCGCTGGCCTCCAGCACCGGCACTTTGCCCTTGCCTTTGCGGGTTTCGAGCGAGGCGACGAAATCGCTCTCGGTTGGCATTTCGTCGCCCTCAAAGCGCTCCAGGCTATCGCCCTTGAAAAACACGGTCAGTTTGCGCGTCTGCACCTCCATGCCGGGACGCTTGAGCGTGAACACATACTCCCAGCGGTCGTCGTGAAACAGGCTGGTGAGGAGCGGCGTGCCCAGAATCTCGCGAACCTGCTGGCGGCCCATGCCAGGCTGCAGCGCCTCAACCTGCTCGCGCGAGACAAAATTGCCCTGGACGATGTCCACGCGATAGGGACTGACCACGCTGGCGAGGGAACCGCTTGCCTGGTTGAAGACGGAGCAGCTTGCGAGCAAGGCGGCAAGCCACCGGAGGGCGCCCAGACGGGCACCGCGGCGGGCTGGAGCGTACATGTGCAGGGGGCTTAGGGCTATGATGAGCCAGATTGTAGCGACAGGGCTTCGTGCCCACGGCGCCTGCCGCCCGCCACATGCCAGGCGGCACACGAGACTTTAGCCATGACGAACATCGATGAGCTCAAGAGCACCGGGCTCAAAGCCACCTTGCCTCGCCTGAAGATTCTTGAGGTCTTTCAAAAAGCGGCGCAGCGCCACATGACGGCCGAGGACGTGTTTCGCGTGCTGCTCGACGAACGCTCCGACATCGGCCTGGCCACGGTGTACCGTGTGCTGACCCAGTTTGAGCAGGCCGGTATTTTGCTGCGCAGCAACTTCGAAAGCGGCAAGGCGATTTACGAACTCGACGAGGGTCAGCACCACGACCACTTCGTCTGCACAAGCTGCGGCAAGGTGGAAGAGTTTTTCGATCCGGAAATTGAGAAACGCCAGCAGCTGGTGGCCAAAGCCAAGGGATGGGTGGTGGAAGACCACTCCATGTCACTGTACGGCCTGTGTGCGAGCTGCGCAAAAAGCCGCAAAAACGCGCAGGCAGCGAAAGCCTAGGAGGCGTCAGACTTGCAACTCGCCGGCTGCAAGTGCGGCAAAAACTGTCCTCGCCGGGGCCGATTTTGGTGAAACCTTCGGATTTCGCTTTCGACGCTCCAAATCCGGCAGACCCCTAGTCGTCCTGGTCCATGGCGCGTCGGTGGCGCTCGACAAACTCCTGGTAGGTGTCAATGCCGCGCAACTGCAAAATGGTGTTGCGCACCGCTGCCTCAACGAGCACCGCGATGTTGCGCCCGGCCACCACCTGGATCACCACCTTCAGAATCGGCACACCGAGCACGTCCTGTGTCAGCGGCTCGTAGGGCAGGCGCTCGTACTCGTTCTCCAGCGTCTCCTTGCGCACCAGGTGCACGATGAGTTTGAGCCGCATTTTGCGGCGCACCGCTGTTTCGCCAAAGATGGCGCGAATGTCCAGCAGGCCAATTCCGCGCACTTCCAGCAGGTTTTGCAGCAGATCGGGGCACTTGCCCTCGATGGTGGTCTGGTTGATGCGAAACAGATCCACCGCATCGTCGGCCACGAGACCCTGGCCGCGTGAAATGAGTTCCAGACCCAGCTCGCTTTTGCCCAGGCCCGACTCGCCGGTGATCAACACGCCAAGCCCCAGAATGTCCATGAACACGCCGTGCATGGTGAGGCGGTCCGCGAAGTGCTTGGACAGGTAAGCCCGCAGCACATCGATGACGAAGGCCGCCGACTCCTGGGTCGCGAACATGGGGAGTTGTGCACGCTCGCAGAGTGCCAGCAAGGCCTCCGGCACCTCCTGGCCATCGGCCAGCACCAGTACCGGTGGCTCCAGCGTGACGATGCGCGCCACGCGCCGCTCAGCGTCCTCCGGGGTCCCGTTGGTCAGGTATTTGACTTCGCGTTCCCCCAGCACCTGCGCGCGGTACGGGTGTATGTAATTGAGGTAGCCGACGAGGTCGGCGCCGGATCGGGCCGAGCGCACCGCCACCTCGTCGAAACTGCGCTCCGAGGCGCCCAGGCCGGCTACCCACTCCCAATGCAGGTGCGCGCGAAAGGCTTCAAACAGTACGTCTGCGCTGACGACGTTGGGTTTCACGGCGCTGCGACGGGCAGGCTCAGGCGGCCTGCGTGGACTGCCAGCTGGCAATCAGGCCGTGCAGTTCGGCGGCGTCGGAACTGTTCTTGATGCGCTCGCGCAGCGGCGCGTCGCTGAGTAGCTCGGCAATTTCAGACAAGATTTCCAGATGCTTCTGCGTCGCCGCTTCGGGTACCAGCAGGAAGATGAGCAAGCCCACAGGCTGCTCGTCGGGCGCATCGAAACCGATCGGGCGCTCCAGCTGGAACACCGCCGCCATCGGCGCCTTGAGGCCCTTGATGCGGCCGTGCGGAATGGCAACGCCATGGCCCAGACCGGTCGAGCCCAGGCGCTCGCGCGCAAACAGGCTGTCGGTGATGAGGGCGCGGGAGAGGCCGTGCAGGGTTTCAAACAGAAGACCCGCTTCCTCAAAAGCGCGTTTCTTGCTGGTGGCGTCGACGCTCACGAGCACTTGATCTGCAGGCAGGATGGAAGCGAGTCGGTTCATGGCGTGTCGGGAGGAATTATGCACCGCCCACGCGACTACGGGTATTTCCCGAGGCGCGAAACAAAAAAGCCGCCCGTTGGGCGGCGAGATGCACGGCAGTGTCAAGACTGCGAAACGCGCGGTCAAGCGGCCAACTGGGCTGGCTGCTCGCGCCTGCGGGCCTGGAACTGGTGGTCCTGCAAGCGGTCTTTGTGGCGCACCACCTGGCGATCGAGTTTGTCCATCAACTCGTCAACTGCAGCGTACAGGTCTTGGTGGGCACTTTCGGCAAACAGGTCGCTGCCCTTGACGCGAATGTTGCATTCGGCGCGTTGTCGTTTTTCCTTTTCCTTTTGCTTTTCAACGCTGAGCAGCACTTTGACATCCACCACCTGATCGAAATGGCGCGTGATGCGATCGAGTTTGGAGGTGACGTAGCTGCGCAGGGACGGGGTAACTTCAAGATGGTGACCGCTGATCGTCAGATTCATAGAGGAGTCTCCTTGGCTCTTGGGAACAAATGCCGCGCCAACTGAGCAATTGGGCGGCCCGAAGAAGCGGGTTGCAGAGCAGACGCACCCACTATGCACCGCCCCCTTGGGCAAGGCAACGCCATTCCAGACGAGGGCGGCGGGCCTCTCGCGCCCCGTTCGCCTGGCGTCTGAAAAGGGCGCACAATAGCTGGATTCGGGTGGCACGCCCCACCCGCACCATGCCGTCGGGTCGCTACCGTGCGATGCCTGCGCCCAGACACTGCAATCTGGGCTGGCGCATAGAATCCCCGGCCTGCCGGCGCCGCGCGCCCCCTCCCCGATACGCCCATTGCTTATGACCGCATCCGCCAGCTCCGCCCTGCACACTTCCACGCTCGCGTCGCTGCCGCTGCTCGCGCGCGGCAAGGTGCGCGACAACTACGCCGTGGGAAACGACCGCATTCTGATGGTGGCCAGCGACCGGCTCTCCGCCTTTGACGTGATCATGGGCGAGCCTATTCCTGGGAAAGGCGAGCTGCTGACGCAGATGGCGCTGTTCTGGTTCGACAAGCTTGGCCACATTTGCCCCAACCACCTGACGGGCGAGGCGCCCGAGAGCGTGGTGCGCGCGGACGAAGTGGCCCAGGTGCGCGGCCGCTCGATGCTGGTGCAGCGCCTCACGCCCCTGCCGGTAGAAGCGGTGGTGCGCGGCTACCTCGCCGGTAGCGGCTGGAAGGAGTACCAGGCGACGCAATCGGTGTGCGGCGTGGCGCTGCCACCGGGCCTGCGCAACGCCGCGCGCCTTCCCGCCCCGATCTACACGCCGGCAGCCAAAGCGGCAGCGGGCGAACACGACGAGAACATCACCTTTGAGGCCACGGTGGAAATGATCGGCTTTGACCACGCCAGCCGCATTCGCGACCTCAGCATCGCGCTGTACCAAGCTGCAGCGGCCATTGCGCTCGCCAAGGGCATGATCATTGCCGACACCAAGTTCGAGTTCGGCCTGGCCCCCGACGGCACATTGGTGCTGATGGACGAGGTGCTGACGCCCGACAGCTCGCGCTACTGGCCGGTAGAGGGCTACGAAGCTGCGCTGGCCGCTGGCGAGAACCCGCCCAGCTACGACAAGCAGTTCGTGCGCGACTGGCTGGAGCAG
>JAUCDU010000171.1:0-6178 GCA_034674825.1 Giesbergeria sp. | reverse complement strand
TGATGTGGCGGCAGAACCCTCCCTGCGGATCAGTTGGCTCAGGCCAACTGATCCAGAAGCCGCCGCAAGGCGGCAGGCGCTGTGCGCCTTTGCCGGGTTTGGGGACACTCATGTTGCACAGCGACGTGACGTGGCCGCAAAATCCTTCCGCACTTGGTCCGTTGGCGCACGTGGACTGGTCCGGCCATGCGCAGTGGTAGGGCCATGTCAGACGCGCTCGCAATCGACGCCTTGGTGCTGTCCGGCGCGCAAAAAATGCGGTACAAGTCCGAGGCACGCCACATTGCGCGTACTCCTGTCGACTGCGAGGACTCTATGCACCTTCGATCTCTTTTGCTGACCCTGACCCTTGCAGCCATCGCTGCCCTTGCGGTCCTCAATTGGTACACCCTGGCCACGCCGGTGCCAATGTCCCTTGGGGTCACCACTGTTGACGCGCCACTCGGGGTGGTCATGCTGGCGCTCACCAGCTTGCTCGCGGTGCTGTTCATTGCATACGTGTTGTGGTTGCAGGGCTCCGTTTTGTTGGAAACACGGCGGCACGGCAAGGAATTGCAGGCGCAGCGAGAGTTGGCTGACAAGGCGGAGGCGTCACGTTTCACCGAAATGAAGGTGTTTCTGCAAACGCAGAGCCAGGAGACCCATTCTGCGTTGATGGCGCGCATCGAGACGCTTGAATCTCGCTTGTTGGCGCGCGCCAACGAGTCTGACAACACCACGGCCGCCTCTGTGGGCCAAGTCGAGCACCAGTTGCGCGCACCCCGGCAAATTCTTGAATAAGTGCGGAGGCAAAAGGAACGGCCGCCCTGTGTCACCACGGAGCGGCCGCGAGAAGCCAGGCGCCAGAAAGCGCAGCGCAGGCTTACTTGAGCGACATCACCCAGGTCGCCAGCTGCTTGGCTTCGGCTGCGTTGACTTGCTTGTTTGCGGGCATGGGCACTGGGCCCCAAACGCCTTTGCTGCCGTTCATGATTCGATCGGCCAGCATGTCCACAGCACCAGCCTGGCCTGCGAACTTCTTGGCGACGTCCTTGTAGGCAGGGCCGACGACTTTTTTGTCAATGGCGTGGCAAGCCATGCAGTTCTTGGATTTGGCCAAAGCCTCGTCCGCCATTGCCGGGGTGGAGACGATCGCGGTGATGGCGAGTGCAAATAGGGTGCGTTTCAACATGTTGGGCGTCCTTCGTTAGGTTACATTGCTGCAAAGATGATTGTAATGACTCCATATGGAGCAATGGGGAATCCCGCATTCATTATTGAGGAAGATCATGTACACACTTGCACTTGGCATTCTTTTGGTCCTTTTGAAGTACCTGGAAATCGACCCCGTGACCACATGGTCCTGGTGGGCGGTGCTGTCCCCCTTCGCTGTAACGCTCTTATGGTGGGCCTGGGCTGACTCCACCGGATATACAAAACGTAAAGCTATGGAAAAGATGGACCAGCGCAAGCAGGACCGCATCAACCGCCATAAAGAAGCTTTGGGCATTGCCCCACGCCGTCCACGCTGAAAACGTCGGTAACACCATGAAGAGGCGCCTGTTGAGCCGCAGGCGCCTTTTTTTGTGTCCGCCTGCTGGTGCTCAGTAGTTGTCGAGCACAGCGCCCTTGCTGGCGCTCGCCGCGTTGAAAGCGAACTTGGCCTGCACGCCCCGGGTGTAGCGCGGGGCTGGGGCTTTCCAGGCAGCACGGCGCTTGGCAATTTCGGCTTCGGCCACATTAAGTTCGAGCACCAGGGTGCGCGCGTCAATGGTGATCGAATCACCTTCCTGAACAAACGCAATCGTGCCGCCGGCCGCCGCCTCGGGCGCTACATGGCCCACGACCATGCCCCAGGTGCCGCCGGAGAAGCGACCGTCGGTGATGAGCCCAACGCTCTCGCCCAGGCCCGCGCCGATCAGTGCGCCCGTGGGCGCCAGCATTTCAGGCATGCCGGGGCCACCTTTGGGGCCGAGGTAGCGCAGCACCATCACGTCGCCAGCGACGATCTTGCCGGCCAGAATGGCTTCCAGCGCCGACTGTTCATCGTCAAACACGCGCGCCGGGCCGGTGATGACCGGGTTCTTCAGGCCGGTGATCTTGGCGACTGCGCCTTCGGGACTGAGGTTGCCCTTGAGGATCGCAAGATGGCCTTGCGCGTACATGGGCTTGTCGATGGGGCGAATCACGTCCTGGTCCGCACGCGGTGCGTCGGGAACGTCCTTGAGCGCTTCTGCAATCGTCTGACCGGTGATGGTCAGGCAGTCGCCATGCAGCAACCCCGCGTTCAGCAGCATCTTCATGACCTGCGGGATACCGCCTGCCTGGTGCAAGTCGACTGCCAGGTACTGGCCGCTGGGTTTGAGGTCGCACAGCACGGGTGTCTTCTGGCGCACGCGCTCGAAATCGTCGATGGTCCATTCCACGTCCGCCGCGTGGGCGATAGCGAGAAAGTGCAGCACCGCATTGGTCGAGCCGCCGATGGCCATGATGACGGCGACGGCGTTTTCGATGCTCTTGCGTGTCACGATATCGCGCGGCTTGATGTTCTTCTTGATCGCCTCGATCAACACGCGCGCCGATTCCTTGGCCGAATTCTTCTTCTCGTCGTGCGGGTTGGCCATGGTGGACGAGTAGGGCAGGCTGATGCCCAGGGCCTCAAACGCGCTCGACATGGTGTTGGCCGTGTACATGCCGCCGCAGGATCCTGTGCCGGGGATGGCGCGCTTTTCGATTTCGTGCAGATCGTGGTCGCTCAATTTGCCCGCGGCGTTCTCGCCCACCGCTTCAAAAACGCTGACGATGTTCAGGTCCTTGCCCTGGTAGCGGCCTGGCAGGATGGTGCCGCCATAGACGTAAATCGCCGGCACATTGGCGCGCAGCATGCCCATCAGGCCGCCGGGCATGTTCTTGTCGCAGCCGCCTATGACCACGACGCCGTCCATCCACTGGCCTTGCACGCAGGTTTCGATGCAGTCGCTGATGACCTCGCGGCTCACCAGGCTGTATTTCATGCCCTCGGTGCCCATCGCCATGCCGTCCGAAATGGTCGGCGTGCCAAACACCTGGGCGTTGCCCCCTGCCTCCTCAATGCCCTCGATGGCGGCATCAGCGAGCTTTTGCAGGCCCGAATTGCACGGCGTGATGGTGCTGTGCCCGTTGGCGACACCGACCATGGGTTTGGAGAAGTCAGATTCTTCGTACCCCATCGCGTAGTACATGGAGCGGTTGGGCGCACGCGACTTGCCTTGCGTGATGTGGGCGCTGCGCTCGTTGACGGGGCGGATGGGGATAACC
Source organism: Giesbergeria sp. (assembly GCA_034674825.1). Lineage (GTDB taxonomy): Bacteria > Pseudomonadota > Gammaproteobacteria > Burkholderiales > Burkholderiaceae_C > Simplicispira. The sequence continues at coordinate 2,902 of JAUCDU010000171.1, read as the reverse complement.
TTGTTGTCTGCCATGGAAGTGTCCTGTGGGGGTTCTGGATGTTGCAAAGCAAAGTATGCAGGCAATGCTGCGGCAAATCCAATCCGTTCCGACGTAAGCATTGATATGCTGAGCGTATGAAAGAAACGCCTATTGATATGCGCGCCTGGCGGCAATTTGTCGCCGTGGCGGAGACCTTGCATTTTGGTCGCGCCGCTCAGAACCTGCACATGACGCAGCCGCCACTCACCCAGGCAATCGCCGCGCTGGAGCAGAAGTTGGGCGTGCGATTGTTCGATCGCAGCCAGCGCAGCGTGCGTCTCACGCCAGCGGGCGCAGCCCTGCTGCCGCAGGTGTGCGACCTGCTGGCGCGCGCACAACGCCTGCCGGCGCAGGCGCGAGCGGCGGCGACCGGCGAGTTGGGGCTGCTGCGCCTTGCGTTCGTCTCCACCATCGGATTCGGTCTGTTGCCGCAATGGGTGCGGGCTTTTCGCGCTTTGGTGCCGGGCGTGCAGTTGGAGCTGATTGAAGCCACAGGCGATGTGCAGATTGAAGGTCTGCAAGACGGCAGCATCGACGCCGGCTTGCTGCTGCATACACCCGGCCAGGCGCCGCCCGGTTTGCAGTGCCTGCGCGTCACCAGCGAGCCGTGGGTGCTGGCATTGCCCGAGCAGCACCGCATGGTGGGCCGCCGCGCGCTCGATTGGACGGCCTTGCTGGCCGAGCCGGTTGTTATTTTTCCGCGGCGCATCCTGCCTTCGCTGCGCGACGCCATCTCCGCCCTGTACCAGTCGGCAGGCCAGGAGCTGGTGGTCGGGCAAGAGGCGATCCAGATGCAGACCATCGTCAACCTGGTTTCGGCCGAATTGGGCGTGGCCTGGGTGCCGCAGAGCGTGTGCCAGTTCCAGCGTTCAGGCGTGGTCTACCGCGCGCTGCCCACGCGCATTGCCTTGCCCCACTGCGAGACCAGCCTGGTATGGCGCGCAGGCGCCAGCGTTCCTGCATTGAATCGCTGGATCGAGTTTGTGCGCGAGAGGACCGAGCAGAGCACTGTGCAGGCGCCATAGACGGCGCCGGACACGCGATCTGGCGCAGAAGCGAAGGCGAAACGCGGCACAATCGCCCGCATGCTGATGTACCCCCAGATTGATCCCGTCGCCCTGCAGATCGGGCCACTCGCCATTCATTGGTACGGCCTGACCTACCTCGCGGCCTTTGGACTCTTCATGTTGCTGGGTACGCTGCGCTTGCGCCACGAACCCTTTGTGTCCATGACCGGCCCGCGCGCCTGGACGCGCAAGGATGTCGAGGACATTCTGTTTCTGGGCGTCGTCGGTGTCGTGCTGGGCGGGCGCCTCGGCTACTGCCTGTTCTACAAGCCGGGCTATTACGCCAGCCACCCACTCGAAATATTTGCCATCTGGCAGGGTGGCATGAGCTTTCATGGCGGCTTGCTCGGTGTGATCGGCGCAATGCTCTGGTTCGCGCATTCGCGCAAGCGCCCCTGGTTGGAAGTCGCTGACTTCGTCGCGCCCTGCGTGCCGACCGGGCTGGCGGCCGGGCGGGTTGGCAATTTCATCAATGGCGAGTTGTGGGGGCGCTTCTCCAGCCCCGACCTGCCATGGGGCATGGTGTTTCCGCAGAGCGGTTCGATGCTGCCGCGCCACCCTTCGCAGGTCTACCAGTTTTTCCTTGAAGGCCTGTTGCTGTTCGTTCTGCTGTGGCTGTTTGCACGGCGAGGGCAACCGCGTGGCCGGGTGGCAGCGGCGTTTCTCATCGGCTATGGGCTGCTGCGATTCGCAGCGGAGTACTTCCGGGAGCCCGACAGCTATCTTGGGTTGTTGTCTCTGGGGATGAGCATGGGCCAGTGGCTCTCCATGCCCATGGTGCTGGCTGGCCTGGCGCTGTGGTGGTACAGCGGTCGGCAAGGTGCCGCCACCAACCGGACTTAGGCGCTGTTGCGCTGCTTGGAACGGGTCTTTGCGCGGGTGACCACGGCTTGGCCGTGGCTCATGGTGCGCCCTCGCTCACAAGTTCTATTTCAGCCAGCACACTTCCGGCCGCCACGCTGCCTTTGATGTCTGCGTGCAGGGCGGTCACGGTTCCGTCGACGCGGGCGCTGAGCCAGGTCTCCATCTTCATGGCTTCGACGCAGACGAGCGGCTGGCCCGCTTTGACCTGGTCGCCCACGGCCACCGAAATGGCGCAGACCGTGCCCGCCACAGGGGAGCGAAGTTTGCGTGGGTCGAGGGCTTGGTCGGTTTGTGGAAAGGGGGATTTCTCTTCAAACACAAACACCGCAGCGTCCAAAGCCAGTGTCACCTGACCGGTTTGCAGCAAGCACAGAGCCTGTCGCTGCACGCCCTGCTGCCGGTACTGCAGCCGGTGGTCTTGCAAGGTGAGGTGCTCAAAGTTGAACACTTCGCCGCTGGCCAGCTCCACCGTCACCTGCGTGCCGTGGGGGCGGATGCGTACGGCCTGGCTTTCGGGTGTGCCTTGCAGGCTGAGCGTGGTGCCCCAAGTGGCCACACTGTCGGGGCGCAGCGCTCCCGAAGTTTGCGCCACCAGCGCGGCCGCTGCCAGGGCCCAGGTATTCGCGTCGGCCTGCGGCGCTTGCAGCAGAGGTTCGCCGTTCTGCAGCCATTGATCGATGGTGGTCGTGTGCATGCGCGCTGCGCGAAAGTCGGGGTGGTCCAGCAAATCGCGCAGAAAGCGCGCATTGGTCTGCACACCCAGCAGTGGGCTGTCCTCGAGTGCAGCCACTAGGCGGCGGATGGCGTCGTTGCGGTTGCGGCCGTGTGCGACCAGCTTGGCCACCATGGGGTCGTACCAGGGGCTGATCTCGCCGCCTTCTTCTATGCCTGCGTCAATGCGCACCTCGCCAAAAGCACATTGCCCTTTGGCGCGCCCGGCCAGGGCCCAT
>JAUCDU010000170.1:0-6196 GCA_034674825.1 Giesbergeria sp. | reverse complement strand
GGCGTAATGCTGAACCGCGCCATGCTCGACCCGGCGCTGTTCCTGGCCGCCTGATTTCAATCATCCGTGACATTGTCGACTTCGCCTTGCCTTGCTACCGCAATGTCTGCGGCGCATCTTCGCGTCACAAATGATTTGGAAATGGAATGAGAACCGGCTATGAGGCGGCAGACGCACAAAGACAGCGCGTCAGAGAAACGCCGCCAGGCGCTTTCGGTCCAGCTCGGCCAAGGTTTTTTCCCCGAGGCCGACCAGGATTTTGGTCGCTGCGGGCGTGGCCACGTCGATGCCGAGACCGGCTTGCACCGGCCAGTCCGCGTCGATGCGCAGGTAGTGGTCTTCCAGCCGGTCTTCCATCACGGCCTTTACGTGCTGCTGCTGCACGGAAATCATGGTCAGAATCAGGCGGCCGTCGGTGAGCCAGCCGACCGCGCCTGCATCCGCCTCAACCGCCTCTGCGGGCTGGTAGCCCATGGTGGCGGTGCCGATGGACAGCATGCGCGTGCGCGCCAGCTTGGCGCCCATGAAATGCTCGGCTTCGTGCAGCGCCACATGATCGGGGGCGACCGCAAACAGACCGCCATCGGCGTACAGCCGCTCACCCACCTTGACGCAAGGAAAGTACGCCGGCGCTGCACAAGTGGCCAGCGTCACATCGACCGCAGACAGGCCTTCGTCGCCCAGAGAGCCCTGGGTGTGCGGCGTCTTGAAAATCTTGGTGACGCTGCGTCCCACGTCCACCGCCGGCACCACGACGGCATGCAGGGCGTCGCCCATGGTGCGCTCGCCAAAATGCTTCGTCAGTTCGCGCCGCAGCGCCTCACCGCTGTACTTGGGGCCGAGCACCGAGCGCGTCATGTCCAGCAGCCGGGTGACGGTACCGCCGGGCAGACGCCGTGAAGAAAAGACCGCGTCGCCGCGCTCCATGAACAGCTGGACGATATGCGCCATTGGCACTTCAAAGGCCAGCGCCATCGCCAGCAGGCCACCCACCGATGTGCCGGCGATCAGGTCAAAGCGCCTGCCCAGTGGCTCGCCGGCCCGCTTTTCAAGGTCGGCCAGCACGACGGCGGTGTAGAGACCCAGATAGCCGCCACCGCTGAGCGAGAGGATTCGAAATTCTTTGGTGCTGGGCGAGGTCGGCATGAATGGGGAAATAAAAGAAAAGGGCGCAAAACTGCGCCAGATGGGCCGGCGCGCATCGCGCGATTCAGTTTTGCACCCTGCGCTGCGCCAGCCACTCGGTCGCTGCTTCGGCCGGCATGGGCCGCGCGTAGTGGTAGCCCTGGGCCTCGTGGCAGTGGTAGAGCGCCAGCATGCGCGCTGCCTCCATGGTCTCGACGCCCTCGGCCACAACACGCAGCTTGAGACTGCGCGCCATGCTGATGATGGCGCGCACGATGGCGGCATCTTCCGGGTCGCGCACGATGTCGCGCACGAACGACTGGTCGATCTTGAGCTTGTCCACCGCAAAGCGGCGCAGGTAGGCCAAGCTGGAATAACCGGTCCCGAAATCGTCGATCGACAGGCACACGCCCAGCGATTTGAGACGCCGGACCAGCTCCAGATTCTTCTCGGCGTCGTCCAATATCAGCGATTCGGTCAGTTCGAGGTCCAGGCGCCCCGGGTCCAGGCCGGAATCCACGAGCGCCTGCGTGACACTGGCGAGCAAATCCCCGCGCTTGAACTGCACCGCCGACAGGTTGACCGCCATGGTCAACTCGGGCAGCCCCGCTTCTTGCCAGCGCACCGCCTGTGCGCAGGCCTCGCGCAACACCCAGTCGCCAATCGGCACGATCTGGCCACTGTCTTCAGCCGCGGGAATGAACTTGTCCGGCGGCACCAGCACGCCGTCGCTGCGCTGCCAGCGCAGCAAGGCTTCCATGCCGATCACGCGCCCATTGGCAAGATCGATCTGCGGTTGGTAATGCAGCACGAATTCGTTTTGATCAAGCGCCCAGTGCAGCGCCGAGCGCATCTTGAGGTTTTCGAGCGCCTGCGTATTCATCTCACCGGTGTAGAACACATAGGTGTTGCGCCCGGCGTCCTTGGCCCGGTACATCGCCGTATCGGCGCGCTGCAGCAAGGTGTCGAAATCGGCCCCGTCGTCGGGCCAGAGCGCGACGCCCAAGGACAGCGTGGTCGCCAACTCGTGCCCGTCAATGTGAAATGGCTTGGCCAGGGTGTCGAACACCTTGCCCACAATCTGGCCGATGGCTTCCACGCCCTCCACATCGGTGAGCGCGATCAGGAATTCGTCTCCGCCCTGGCGGCTGATGGTGTCGGTATCCCGAAGCGCCGCCGTCAGGCGTTCGGCCACCTGAAGCAGCAGCAGATCACCGACCGGGTGGCCCAGCGTGTCATTGATGGTCTTGAAATGGTCGAGATCGAGGTACAGCAGCGCAAGCTTGCTGCCGCTGCGCTCGCACCAGGCCCGAGCCAGCTCGAACCGGTCGCGAAACAGCACCCGGTTGGGCAGGTGCGTGAGCGGGTCGTGGTGGGCGAGGAACTCGATCCGCGCAGCCGCCGCCTTGCGCTCGGTGATGTCCTGCGCAAACGCCACCACATGGGGCTCGTCGTCGAGCTCGATCAGCTCGGCCGACAGACTGACCAGGCGGTGCTCGCCAGACTTGCATTTCCATTCGGTTTCAAAACCGATGGTGGTGCCGGTGCGGCGAAAATCTTCGAGCCAGGCGTCGCGTGCTTCCGGCCGCACCCAAAGACCCACGTCCGGCACCGTGCGCCCAATCAAATCGGTCGGTGGCCAGCCAAAGGCGCTCTCGTAGCGATCGTTCACTTCCACAAACATGCCATCGCGCAGGCGCACGATGGAAGCCGGCAAGGGGCTGGCGCGAAAGGCCACCCGAAAGCGCATCTCGTGCTCGCGCAGCCGGGTGATGTCCTGCATCGCTCCGCCCAGGGTGCTCGGACGGCCCAGGCTGTCCCTCTGCAGACTACCGCTCGCAAAGCCAAATCCCAGGCTGCCATCAACGCGGTGAAAACGAAACTCCATTTCCTGCGCGCTGCCGCCTGCCAGCGTGTCAAGCAGCGCCGTACGCACCGTTTCGCGGTCAGCGACGTCGATGTGGCTCAGGAAGCCTTCCAGGCTCGGGGCAACTTCGCCCGCAGCGTAGCCAAAGCAGGCAAAGACTTCGTCGCTCCAGCGCAATTCTTCGCTGACAACGTTCCACTCCCAATGTCCCACGCGCGCAATGCGTGCAGCCTCGCGCATGCCGCGCCGCACTTCGTGAATTTCGGTCACGTCGTGGAACAGCTCGAGCTTGCTGATGCTGCCATCCGGGTTTTTCAGCGGAATGTCAAATACGTCATAAGTGCGCCCTTTGGCAGAGTTCCACTGCCACTGCACCGTCTCGCCTGCCGAGCTCTCGCCGTTCTTGCACCAGCCGCAGGCGGCAGGATCGTTGTTGAAATACACGTGGCACTTTTGCTGCCCGACCTCGCCGAACTCGCGCTTGAGCACCGGGTTGACGTATTCGATTTCGTGCTCGGCATTGACGATGCACACGCCGTCGGGCAGTGCATCCAGAATGTCCAGCAGACGCTTGCGCTCGATCTCGAGCTTTTCTGCCACCGACTCGATGTGCTTGATCTTGCTGATGTCGGTCCAGGTGATGACAACGCCATCGCTCTGGCCTTGCGCATCGAGGGCTGGCAGCATGCGCTCGAACACCCAGCGGCCGTCCGGCAGCATGAGTTCGCGCTCTACCCGCTGCTCGCCCGATGCACAGCGGCGCAGGTCCTCGACAAACAATTCCTGTGCCCCCAGGCGGTAGCGCATGTCGGCCACGGGCCGGCCAATGTCGCTGGCACGCAGCGCCAGGAAATCGTCCACCCCGGGGCTGAACCGCCGCAGACGCAGCTCGGGATCGAGAAAGACGGTGCCGATCTGGGTGCTGTCGAGCAGGTGGTCGTAATCGCGATTCAGGGCGTCAAGCTCGTCGTTGCGTTTTTCCAGTTCGCGGTTGAGCGCGTACAAATCCTCGTTCACCGACTTGAGTTCTTCGTTGGTGCTCTGCAGCTCTTCGTTGGACGCGGTCAGCTCCTCGTTGCCCAGGTCCAGGCGCTCATGGCTGCCCTGCAACTCAAGCACCATTTCGTGCAGGCGCTCGCGCGTCGCGTCGAGCTCCGCCGCCAGGCCCTCCGGCGTGCGGCTGGCATCCACCAGCGGCATGTCGGGCATCGCCGGCACAGCCTGGGCGTTGATGGTGTGGGCGTCAAAATTGCGCTGTAGCACGGCCGGCTGTTTGCGAAACAGCTTGTTCGTGCGGTCCACCACCGAGAACGCCTTGGCTTCAAACGCGCCGACGTTCTCGCTCGCGCCCAGCAGCAGCAAGCCCTGAGGTTTGAGCGCAAAGTGCAGTTGCGACAAGGCCCGGAACTGCGCTGCAGGCTTGAGGTAAATCAGCAGGTTGCGGCACACCGCCAGGTCGATGTTTGTGAACGGCGGATCAGACAGCAGGTTGTGGCGGGCAAAGACCAGGTGCCGCCGCAGGCTGGCGTCGGCACGCATGCCGCCGGCAGAGTCGGCCTGCAGGTAGCGCCGCTGCAATGCTTCCGGCACCGGCGTCACCGCACCCACTTCGTAGCGGCCGCGCGAAGCGGTGGCCAGCGCCTCGGGCGCCAGATCGGTGGCAAAAACCTTCACATTGCCGTGAAAACCCAGCCGGCCTGCAGCGTCAAGTGCCAGCATGGCCAGGGAATAGGCCTCTTCGCCACTGGCGCAGCCAGCGCTCCAGATGCGCAAGTTGTCCGCCGGGTTGCGACCGCGCAGCAAGTCCGGCAGTACGACGTTGGCGAGCTGCTCGAATACGCCTGCATCGCGGAAGAATTCGGTCACGTTGACCAGCAGTTCGGCGCACAGTGCCTCACGCTCAGTGGCCTGCTCTTGCAGCATGACCAGGTACGCGGCCGGCTCCAGAACGTCCAGCCGCAGCATGCGCTGGTGTGTTCTGCGGGTCAGGGTGGTGATCTTGTAGCCGGAAAAGTCAATGCCACAACGCCTGCGCAGGACATCGAGCATCTCGCCCAGCTGGGGCAGGGGCTCGACCGTTGGCTCGCTCCATTGGTTGGTCTCGTCTTGCGGGGGGACTGGCGCATCCATCGGAGCATTATGGCTGGCTTGGTGCGCCCTTTTGCGCAGCCGCACCCCCAGAGCTAACCCGATTCCTGGCCAGATTCGGCGGGCTCGGGGGTGTCGCTTTTGAGGTAGCTCTTGACGATGTCAAAGAAGCTGTCGTAAAAGCGTGCGGAATTGACCGTCTGGCTGCCCACCTTCACCAGCGACTCACTGCCCGCCATGAACGGCAACGACAGCGAACCCAGCGCAGGCACGCCGAGGCTCGCCGAATTGCTGCCTTTCTTCACGATGTAGCTGTCCTGCAGAGCCGTAACAAAACCCAGCGTGACAGCGCCCTCCCCCCCGTCAACCGCGCAGACCATGCGAATGGTCATTTGCACGTGTGATTCGGCGTCGGGCTGAAAACTCTTGCTGCCTTCGACCAGGTCTTCGCGCATGTTGTTGATGAAATACCCCTGGCTGAGCAGGGCTCGACGCCCCGCTTCGCAAGTGCGCCCAGGCGTCGCGTCGAACAGCCGCGAATGCATATTGCCCGAGCGGAAGCTCTCCTGCAGACCGTGGGCGGCGCCGCCGTTGGTACCACAGGCAGCCAGCAGCGCGGTGGCGACCAGCAGCGCGATAGCAGCGCATGATCGGGAAGAGGAAACTGAGGTTGGGCGCAAGAAAGGTGCTCTACGAGGGGAGTAAGAATTCATCAAAGAATAGCAACAAAGCGAAGCCATATAAGCGCTGGCGGCATTTTTAACTGATATTTTTTTCCGGGCCCTGCCCCTGCAGCAGGGAGCGCACCGCGTCCACCACCAGCACCCCCACAGCCGCAAAAACCAGCCCGTACAGTACCCATTGCCCCGGCGCCAGGCGCTCGCCCAGCAGCAAGGCAACCAGCGCCAGCAGCACCGGCTCGACGTACGTCAGCAAGCCAAACAGGCCCATCGGCAGCAGGCCGCTGGCCGCCATGTAGAGCGCCAGTGCTACGGCGCTCAGCACACCGACCAGCAGCACCAGTGCGGCCAGTGCGCCATCGCCCGCCACAGTCGCCAGCGTGGACGGCGCGCGCAGTACGAACCACAGCGCCACCGGGACCGCCAGCGCCATGTC
>JAUCDU010000169.1:0-6237 GCA_034674825.1 Giesbergeria sp. | reverse complement strand
GGTCTTGCCCACGCCACCCTTGCCGGAGGTCACGACGACGATTTTTGCCATGTGTTGGGGTCTCTTGGAGAGGTTGATGGTGAATGAAATATCAGATTTTCATGGTACGTTGCACCACCTGCGACGCATGAAACGGGCGCAGCCCATGCCAGGGCTCCCGCGCAAGGGCCGCCGCGCCGCGCTGGGAGCGTCGCCCTGCCCGTAGCGCGCAGCGCTCGCTGCGGGAGCAGGGGAAGGAGCGAAGCGACATGGGGGGTACTCCACTTCACAGCGGCTCGATCAGCAGCTTTTCGCCGTCGAGCCGCACCTGGGCTGGCTTGCCCAGCACCTCGGGCGGCATGGCCACCTCGGTGGTGCGGTAGATGCCGGCAATGGAGACCAGCTGCGGCTCCAGGCAGGTGGTGAAAATGCGCGCTGCCGTGTTGCCACGCGCGCCGGCGATGGCACGGCCACGCAGCGGGGCGTACACATGGATGTTGCCATCGGCAATCACCTCGGCGCCAAAGCTCACGACGGCCAGCACCACCAGGTCGGCGCCGCGCGCGTACACCTGCTGGCCCGAGCGCAGCGGCTTGTCGATGACCACCGTGCCAGGCCCTGGCACCGGCACTTCAATCGGCACTTCGATCTGCACCTCACGCACCACCTCACGTGGCGCAGGCTCGGCGCGCTGCGGCGCAGCGTCCGGTGCGGGGGCCAGGCCGGCTGCGGCTGCGGCTGCCATCTGCGCCGGGCTGCCGCCGCGCACGGCAACCGGCAGCGTGCTGTGGGCGCGCAGGGCGGTGCACAGGGCGGGGTAGTCGAGCGGCGATTCGACCTCGCGCAGCAACGCCAGATCGATCAGTACCGCGTCGTGATCAAAGAAGCCGGGGTCGTCGGCCAGGCGCTCGGCCAGATCGGTTGCGAGCTGTGCCGGGTCGGGGGAGCGAAGCAGCACCGCCACTACTGGCAGCGATGCACTCTTGAGTTCCAAACGGGTGCGGGCCGTGCCCGCCGTATCTGCGGCCATGAAGTGTGAAAACAGGGGCGCGCAGTGCCTGGAGGCTCATCGCGCGCGAAAAGGCCCGAGTGTACCGGGCGGGCGCAAGCGATCTAGCCCTTGTCGGGCGGCTCGTGCTGCCAGGGAGGCAGCTTGGCGCCGCAGTGGTAGCAGTACCGTGCTTCGGGCAGATGCCCTTCGGTCAGGCAGGCGTGGCAGCTGCGCGTGGTCGGTGTACGCACCGGCAAAAAGCGCTGCGACGCCATTTCTGCCGTGACGATGCCGGTGGGCACGGCCAGCGTGCCCCAGCCCAGCAGCATCATGACGGACGCGACCAATCGCCCCAGTTCGGTGCGCGGGGTGATGTCGCCAAAGCCCACCGTGGTCATGGTGGTGATCGCCCAGTACACCGACGTGGGAATGCTGGTGAATCCGTGCTCGGGCCCTTCGACCACATACATCAGCGTACCCATGACCAGCACAATCATCAGCACCCCAGAGATGAAAACGACAATTTTTCGCCGGCTGGCGCGCAGCGCGTGCGCCAGGCTGCGGTACTCCACCACGTAGGCCGAGAGTTTGAAGATGCGGAAGATGCGCAGCAGGCGCAGCACGCGCACGTCAATCAGCGCGTTTGCGCCCGGCAGCAGCAGCGCCAGATAGGTCGGCAGCAGCGCCAGCAGGTCGATAACGCCGAAGAAACTCTTGGCATAGCGCAGCGGGTGCTGCACGGTGACCAGGCGCGCCAGGTATTCCAGCGTGAAGAGCGCAGTGAACAGCCACTCGGCCGCCTGAAACGCGCTGTGGTAGCGCGCGGCCAGGCTGGGCACGCTGTCCGCCATCACCACCGCCACACTCAGCAGGATGCAGGCGATCAGGGTCTGGTCGAACCAGCGTCCGGCGCGGGTATCGGCCTCGAAGATGACGGTGTAGACCCGCAGGCGCCAGCCGCGCAGCGCAGCGGCGGATTCGTCAGGCAATCGGCGCATGGGCGCACTTTACGTCAATCGGTCGTAAGCAGCGCACACTGGTATGCTTTCATAATTGCCTCATGCCCGACACGCGCAAAGCCCATCTCGATACGCTCGCCGTTGCACTCCTGCTCGGTTGCTGCATGTTCTGGGGATTTCAACAAGTTCTGGTCAAGGCCACGGTAGCCGAGGTGGCGCCGGTGTTCCAGGCCTTTGTGCGCTTTGCCATCGCCACCGCAGCGGTGGTGTTGTGGTGCCTGTGGCGCGGCGTGCCGCTTGCGCCGGCGCCGCGTCCGCCGCTGGGCGTGATCGCTGGGCCAGGCGCCCAGGGAGGGCGTGGTGCGCTGTGGGGCGGCCTGCTCGCCGGGGCACTGTTTGCCAGTGAGTTCGCGTGCATCTACATCGGTCTGCAGTACACACAGGCCTCGCGGCTGACGCTCTTTGTGTACTGCGCGCCGTTCTGGGTGGCGTTGTTGTTGCCGCGCTTCGTCGCCGGAGAGGGCCTGGTCGGCTGGCAGTGGCTGGGCCTGGCAGGTGCTTTTCTGGGCGCTGGCCTCGCGCTGGGCGACGGCCTGCTGCGCCCCGCCGCCCAGGCACAGCCGTTGGCCTGGCTGGGCGATCTGCTCGGGCTTGTCGCCGGTTTGCTGTGGGCGCTGACGACGGTGGTGATTCGCAGCACGCCCATGGGACGTTTGGCGCCCGCGGCCCAGCTGCTGTACCAGGTCGGAGTGAGCGCGGCGGTGCTGCCGCTGCTTTCTCTGGCACTCGGGGAGCGCTGGTCGCTGGATTGGAGTGCGTTTGCCTGGGTCTCGCTGCTGCTGCAGTCGCTGGTGGGCGCGTTCGCCAGCTACCTGGCATGGATGTGGATGCTGGCGCACTACAACGCGACCAAGATGTCGTCTTTTGTCTTCCTTACCCCCGTGTTCGCCTTGCTGTTTGGCGCGCTCTGGCTCGGCGAGCGAATCACGCCTGCCCTGCTGATCGCGCTCGCGCTGGTGGCTGTGGGCATCGTGATGGTCAACCGGCGCCCGCGCGTGGCGCGCGGCGCGTAGGAGGGCAACGGACACGCGGGCCGGCGCTGGCCTTACGCGGTCCGCACTCCTTGAGGTCCACAGTGGTAATGAGCCGCGTGCAGCGTGCAAGCGGCAAGACCAGCACGAGGAACTTCCATGGCACACAGCAACTTTCTTGGAGGCGACGATGTCGCCTTGCAACCCGATGGCCGCAGCGCACAGGCCCTGGGCACCAGCGGCAATTCCGACAGCGGCAGCGACATCGTTGGAACGCTGAGCCGAGCCGAACTGCAGAGCGACAGCGATGCGACCGGCACGGGTGAGCGCGCGGACGTCGAGCGCGACAACGCCGGCACAGCGCGGGACATTCGACCGGACCGCGTGCGCGGCGACGACGAACTACAGACGGCCCGCTCGGCGACGGAGGAAATTGACCAGCTCGCCAGCGACGATGATGCTGCTACGGGTGAGCAGCCTTCGGTATAGCGCGCCACCTTTGCGGCCCACCGGACAGCGGGTGCACCCCTGATTGCGAAGCAAGCGTGCAAAGCGCTTCTGTGGTCTGGCGGCCCAGCTGCTAACATTCCTGTGTGCCCGCGGCGTTAGACGTCGCCTATTCATCAGTAACTGAAGGAGTCCACCTGTATGACCATCCTCGTCGCTTACGTATCACGCCCCGAAGGCAAGGCAGCACTCGACAAAGCCATCGAAATGTCCAAGGAGCGCAAGGAGCCGTTGTTGATCGTGAACGCCGGCCCCGGTGGTCAGCAGGAAGATGCTTCCCTGGTGCCTTCCTTCGAAGTCGAACAAATCGAGGCGCAGATCGCCGAGCAGGGCGTCGAGGGCGAGTTCAAACAGTTTGTGCGTGGCAAGGATGCCGTGGAAGAAATCAACGATCTGGTCGAGACGCGCGATATCTCCATTCTCATCATCGGTCTGCGCCGCCGCACGGCCGTGGGCAAACTGTTGCTGGGCAGTGTGGCCCAGGAGATTCTCATGACCGTATCTTGCCCGGTGTTGTGCGTGAAGGCACCTGGCGCCTGAGGCGGCGCTGATTCGCATGCGCTCTGGGCCCGCCAGCGCAGGGCGCATTGCCTTGTTGGTGGCTGCGGACAAGACGCGCCAGGCCCGGCAGGCCTGAAGCGCTAAACCATTGCCACCAGGCGGTCAACAGGCAACTGCATGCGCAGTTCCTGCTGGCTGACCACGCCCGTGATGCGCCAATTGGCTTGCGCCGTGTCGCGCGGAATCATTTCGCCGGTCGGCATGCCGCTGCGACTGCGCACAACGGCCACGCGCGGTGTGGTGGGCGTGGCCCCGCGTTTGAGCACTACGCCGATTTCCTGACTGGCGAGCTTGACGAGTGAGCCCGGCGGGTAAATGCCAAGCGTATTGAGCATGGCTGCGCCGGCTTCGTCCACCTTGCGGTCCTCGTCGTAGTAGCAGGCCTTGATGGCGTCGGTGACGGCCATCGGCGTACGCCCGGCGCGCGGCGCAAGGCGCGCGGCAAAAATGTCGCTGCGCTGGACCAAGCGGGCAATCTGGCCGGCTTCGCTGCGCGCCCCGAGCTTGCCGGCCGCGCGGTCGTGGTGCTGGCGCACGGCATCCAGCCACACCTTGTCAGAAACGCCAAGCGTGGCCAGCATGGTCGCCGAGCGCTCGGCGTGGTCCTGAATCTGGGCGATCTGGATCGCCGTCAGGGGTGCACTTTGCTGCGCCAGACGGTTCTGCAACTCGGTCATTGAAATGTTCATGCTCAAGGCAACCTGCCCGGCACGCTCAACTTGGGACGGGCGCCAGCGCAGGCCTTCGCGCGCCACCAGCATGCAGACGCTTGCCACCAGCAATGCGTGGGTGGCGCTGTACATGCGCGTCTCGTCGCTGGAGCGCTGGATCAGGGCCAGCAGCGTTGCGTCGGGGGCTTGCTTGCAAGCGCGCGACACTTCTTCTTGCAGCGCCAGAAATCGGGCGTTGAAGTCCGCTGCGTTCGGGGTACTCAGCAGTTGCGTGGCAGACCATTGCAGTTCGGGCCAATCGATCGGGCCATCGCGCTCGCGGGCGGCACTCGCGTGGCTCGCCCCGTCAATTTTCATGGCCGCGATTTCGCCCAGCGAGGTGTCTGCCATCAGCAATTGCTGCAGCTGCGCAAGATAGGCGCGGTAGCCATCGCCGGACTCGTCAATGTCCACGCAAAGGCTCACGCCGCGCTCCAGCAGCAGGTCCACATCGGCCTGTTTGCGCAATATGAACCCCTTGCTCGCCAGCAGCGTGCCGTCGGCACCCCGGAGGGCGAACGGGAGCGGCTGGCCAAGAGCGAGCGATCTGGGGTCGAGCGAGACGAGGTTCATGGTTTCGTCACATTATGAAACGGCTGCGGTCTCGTGCAGTCGAACAAAAGCGCTGCCTGCAGATTGCAATTCGCGGCTTCGCCTGCGCTAGTGCTGTGGAGCGCGCGCATCAGGTTTCCCGGAAGCTGCTGCGCGGGTGGTGTTTGCTTGCTCTTGCGGGCCCTTTCGTGGCCTGACAAGGTGGCGCAACCAATGTTCCAGGTCGTCGATGTAGGTGAACACCGCAGGCACCACCAGCAGGCTGAGCAGGGTCGAGGTGATCAACCCGCCAATCACCGCCACCGCCATGGGCGAGCGAAAGCTCATGTCGGCATCGCCCAGCGCCAGCGCAATCGGCAGCATGCCGGCGCCCATGGCCAGCGTCGTCATGATGATGGGGCGGGCGCGCTTGTGGCAGGCGTCGAGCAAGGCGTCCATGCGGCTCATGCCGTGGTCGCGGCGCGCCACGATGGCGTATTCCACCAGCAGGATGGAATTCTTGGTGGCAATGCCCATCAGCATCACGAGGCCGATGAGCGACGGCATGGAAAAGCTCTTGCCCGCAATCAACAGCCCGACAAAGGCGCCGCCGAGCGACAGCGGCAGCGCCATCAAAATCGTCACCGGCTGCAGCAGGTCCTTGAACAGCAGCACCAGCACGATGTAGATGCAGACCACGCCGGTGAGCATGGCCAAGCCAAAGCTGGCGAACAGCTCGCCCATCATCTCTGCGTCGCCCACGTCGATGAGACGCACCCGGCTGGGCAGGTCGCGCACGGCGGGCAGGTTCTTCACCGCGTCCGTGACTTCGCCCAGGCCGCGCTCGCCCAGCTCAATTTCGAAGTTGACGTTGCGCGAGCGGTCGTAGCGGCTGATGACCGCCGGGCCACCCGCCACTTCGAGCGTGGCGACTTCGGCCAGGCGCACCGGGCCGTTGGAGCCGGGCA
>JAUCDU010000168.1:0-6244 GCA_034674825.1 Giesbergeria sp. | reverse complement strand
GTCGTTCAGGCTGGCCGAGGGCAGCATGCCGATGGAGCCGGTGAGCATGGAGGCTTCGTCGCTCAGGATGTCGCCAAACATGTTGCCGGTGACGATCACGTCAAACGCCTTGGGCGCCTTGACCAGTTGCATGGCAGCGTTGTCAACGTACATGTGGTCCAGCGCCACGTCGGGATATTGCTGGCCGACCTCCGTCATCACGTCCTTCCAGAACTGGAAAGTCTCCAGCACGTTCGCCTTGTCCACACTGGTGACGCGCTTGCTGCGTTTTTGTGCCGCCTGGAAGGCGACGTGGGCAATGCGCTCGATTTCGGGGCGGCTGTAGCGCATGGTGTCGAAGGCTTCTTCGGCGCCGGGGAAGTGGCCGTCGGTGGCGGTGCGGCGTCCACGTGGCTGGCCGAAATAGATGTCGCCGGTCAACTCGCGGATGATGAGGATGTCCAGGCCTGCAACCAGCTCGGGTTTGAGGCTGGATGCGCCCACCAGTTGCTCGTAGCAGATCGCTGGGCGGAAGTTGGCAAACAGGCCGAGTTGCTTGCGCAGGCCCAAAATGGCCTGTTCCGGGCGCAGTGAACGCTCCAGGTTGTCGTACTTCCAATCGCCTACAGCGCCAAACAGAATGGCGTCAGCCTCCTTGGCAAGCTTGAGCGTGGACTCGGGCAGCGGATGGCCATGTGCAGCGTACGCAGCGCCGCCGACGAGGGCGGATTCCATTTCGAACTTGAGGTCCAGGGCGTCAAGCACCTTGATGGCCTCAGCCACGATCTCTGTGCCAATGCCGTCACCCGGCAGAACTGCGATTTTCATAAGAATGTTTCTTCTATATTGATAGCTGGAGGCGCTTTATATACAAGCGCTAGAGGGTGATTTGACCAATATTTATGGAGTCAGACAGGCATGCTGCGCGCCAGCCACGGTTTGGTCGACAGGCGCGCTGCTTCAAACACCCGAATCTTGTCGGACTGGCGCAGGGTCAGACCGATGTCGTCCAGGCCGTTGAGAAGGCAGTACTTGCGAAAGGCTTCCACTTCGAAGGGGATCTCTTCTCCCTGCGGACGCACGATGACTTGACGCTCCAGATCGACGGTGAGCTGGTAGCCGGGGAAGGCGGCGACTTCGTCAAAGAGCTGCGACACGGTGGCCTCGGGCAACTGGATGGGCAGCAGGCCGTTCTTGAAGCAGTTGTTGAAGAAGATGTCGGCATAGCTGGGTGCAATCACGCAGCGAAAGCCGTACTGGTCGAGCGCCCAGGGCGCGTGCTCGCGGCTCGACCCGCAGCCGAAGTTCTTGCGCGCCAGCAAGATGGAGGCGCCAGCGTAGCGCGGCTGGTTCAGCACAAAATCTGGGTTGGGCTTGCGGCTGGCCGGGTCCTGGCCGGGTTCGCCGTGGTCCAGGTAGCGCCACGCGTCAAACAGATTGACGCCAAAGCCGGTCTTCTTGATGGATTTCAAGAACTGCTTGGGAATGATCGCGTCGGTGTCGACGTTCTCGCGGTCCATGGGGGCGACGAGGCCCTTGTGGAGAGTGAATTTCTGCATGCTGGGCTTTCTTATTTGGCAGCGCGCTCAATGGCGTTGCCGGCTCGGCCGATGTCCTGACCGACGCCCTTGACGGTGTTGCAGCCGGCAAGAAGGAAGGCAAGGGCAAGCGTGAGGAGGGTGGCAGTGGCTTTCATGGCGATGCTCCTGGGTAGAGTGATCAATCTGGCAAAAAAGGCAGGCCGTTTACGCGAACTTGCGAATATCAACGAAGTGGCCATGCACGGCTGCCGCAGCCGCCATCGCGGGGCTGACCAGGTGCGTGCGTCCGCCAGCGCCTTGGCGTCCTTCGAAGTTGCGGTTGCTGGTCGATGCACAGCGCTCGCCCGGCTCCAGGCGGTCGGCATTCATCGCAAGGCACATGGAGCATCCCGGCTCGCGCCATTCAAAGCCTGCGGCCTTGAAGATTTCATGCAGCCCCTCGCGCTCGGCCTGGTCTTTCACCAGACCCGACCCCGGCACCACCATGGCGAGCTTGACGTTGCTCGCGACCTTGCGGCCGAGGCTCTTGACCACGGCAGCAGCGTCGCGCAGGTCTTCGATCCGGCTGTTGGTGCACGAGCCAATGAACACCTTGTCGATACGGATGTCGTCAATGGCCTTGCCCGGCTCCAGACCCATGTAGGTGAGTGCCCGCTCGATGGCGGTGCGCTTGTTGGCGTCCTTTTCCTTGTCGGGGTCGGGCACGCGGGCGTCGATGCCGAGCACCATTTCAGGTGAAGTGCCCCAGGTGACCTGCGGCACTATTGTTGCAGCGTCGAGTTTGACAACCCGGTCGAATTTCGCGTCGTCGTCGGATTTGAGGGTTCTCCAGTACGCAACCGCCTGGTCCCACTCCACACCCTTGGGGGCGAGAGGTCGGCCCTTCACGTACTCGATGGTCTTTTCGTCCACCGCTACCAATCCCGCGCGCGCGCCGGCTTCAATGGCCATGTTGCAGACCGTCATGCGGCCTTCCATGCTGAGCGACCGAATGACGGGCCCGGCAAATTCGATGGTGTAGCCCGTGCCCCCGGCCGTGCCGATCTTCCCGATGATGGCCAGCACCACGTCTTTTGCGGTCAGGCCCTTGGCCAACGTGCCGTCCACATATACCAGCAGGTTCTTTGCCTTCTTGGCGAGCAAGGTCTGCGTCGCCATCACATGCTCGACCTCGCTGGTGCCGATGCCGTGGGCCAGTGCGCCAAAGGCGCCATGGGTGCTGGTGTGGCTGTCGCCGCAAACGACGGTCATGCCGGGCAGGGTGGCGCCGTTCTCGGGGCCGATCACGTGCACGATGCCCTGGCGCTTGTGCAGGAACGGAAAAAACGCCGCAGGCGATATCTGCGCCATGTTGTCGTTCAGCGTGGTGATCTGCTCTTTGCTGATCGGGTCGGTGATGCCGTCGTAGCCCTGCTCCCAGCCGGTGGTCGGGGTGTTGTGGTCGGCGGTGGCGACGATGGAGTTCATGCGCCAGACCTTGCGCCCGGCCTCGCGCAGCCCTTCGAACGCCTGGGGGCTGGTCACTTCGTGCACCAGATGGCGGTCGATGTAGAGGATGGACGTGCCGTCTTCCTCGGTATGGACAACGTGTTCGTCCCAGATTTTGTCGTACAGGGTGCGTCCCATGGCTGTTTCTCTTTCGGGTGGGGATTGAATTCTAGGATTGCTGCGGAGCAAGATGCTCAGCCAGCAGCTTTGCAGTGACGGGGAGGGTTTCGAAATCGCGTGCGACCAGGCTCAGTTGCCGCTCTGCCCAGGGTTCTTGCAAGGCAACGGCGCGTAGGCGCCCTACGCCCTGCAGCAAGCTGAAAGCGCGATCCGGCAACAAGCCAATGCCCAGGCCATTGGCAATCATGCGGCACATGGCGTCCACGCCGGTTACCTGGATGCGTTGACGCAGCGCTCGCCCGTTGGATGCAGCCGCTGCGCGCATGGCCAGGCTAATGCTGCTGCTCGCGTGCAGGCCGACGATGTCCCAGTCCAGCACTTCGCCAAATTGCACGCCCTCGCGCTCGGCCAGGGCGTGGCCCTCTGGCACGACCAGCACCAGCCGGTCACTGCGGTAGGGCCTGTGTTGCAAGGCGTTTGCGGTGTTGCCGATGCCGAGGTTGCACAGCCCCAGGTCGGCAGCGCCTTCCTGCACTGCGTGCTGGACCGCGCTGCTCAAATGTTCTTGCAGGTCAATCTTGATATGGGGGTGCGCTTGCGCAAAGCCGCCAAGGTCTTCGGGCAAAAACCCGACGATGGCCGAAATGTTGGCGTGCACGCGCACATGGCCCCGAACGCCTCCAGCGTATTCACCCAGTTCACTTTGCATCCGCTCCAGGCCAAAGAGCACGGAACGGGCGTGGTGGAGCAGGCTTTCTCCGGCAGGCGTGGGTTGCACGCCACGGCTGTGGCGGTACAGCAGCGGAGTTTCCACTGCGGCCTCCAGATCGGCGAGCCGCTTGCTGACGGCCGAGGCGGCCAAAAATTCGCGCTCGGCTGCACGGCCAATGCTACCCAGCTCGCACACGGCCACGAAGAGCTGGAGCGAGGTCAGGTCAATGCGGCGCGCAAAATTGCGCTCGGGGCGGAGCATGGCGGGAAAGACATCTTGAAAAACGAGGTCTTACCATTGTCCACTATTAAAAATACCTCGGCCATCGTCAAAATAGATGCCTGACCTGTTCGATCCAGCCGACCGGGGCGGTGGCGGGCTGCGCGCGTCGGTCCTCGCAGTGCAGGCAGGCGCGTACCTCAGCTAAAAAAGCTCTTGAGCTTGTCGGTCCAGCTTTCGCCGCTGGGTGAGTGGCGGGCACCACCCTTCTTCAGCGACTCCTCAAGCTCGCGCAAGAGTTTGCGCTGGTGCTCGGTGAGTTTGACCGGTGTCTCGACCGCAATGTGGCAGTAGAGGTCGCCGGGGTAGCTGGCGCGCACACCCTTGACGCCCTTGCCGCGCAAGCGGAATTGCTTGCCGGCCTGCGTGCCTTCAGGGATGTCGATCGCCGCTTTACCGTCCAGCGTGGGGACATCAATTTCGCCGCCCAGCGCCGCAGTAATGAAACTCACGGGCACCTGGCAGTGCAAGTCGTCGCCATCCCGCTCGAAGATGTCGTGCTTCTTCATGCGGATTTCGATGTACAGGTCGCCAGGGGGACCGCCATTGGTGCCAGGCTCCCCGTTGCCGGTGCTGCGAATCCGCATGCCGTCGTCGATGCCTGCAGGAATCTTCACTTCCAGCGTCTTTTGCTGTTTGACGCGGCCCTGACCTTGGCAGGTGGTGCAAGGCTCGGGAATGATTTTCCCGGTGCCACGGCAGTGCGGGCAGGTCTGCTGCACGCTAAAGAAGCCTTGGCGCATCTGCACTGTCCCCGACCCGCTGCAGGTGCTGCAGGTCTTGGCGCTGGTACCCGGCTTGGCGCCACTGCCGTGACAGGTATCGCAACTGTCCCACGAAGGAATGCGGATTTGCGCGTCCTTGCCGCGCGCAGCTTCTTCCAGCGTGACTTCCATGGCGTAGCTCAGGTCGCTGCCGCGGTAGACCTGGCGCCCGCCTTGTCCGCGCCCGCGTCCGCCGCCCTGATTGAACATGTCGCCAAAGATGTCGCCAAAGGCTTCGGCAAAGCCGCCAAACCCCTCAGCGCCGGGGCCCCCAGGACCGCGCATGTTCGGGTCGACGCCAGCATGTCCGAATTGGTCGTAGGCAGCGCGCTTGCGTGCGTCGGACAGCATTTCGTAGGCTTCTTTGGCCTCCTTGAAACGGTCTTCCGCTGCCTTGCTCACATCGCCCTGATTGCGGTCAGGGTGGTGCTTCATCGCCAACTTGCGATAGGCCTTCTTGATCTCGTCCTCGCTGGCGTTTTTCGGAACGCCGAGAACCTCGTAAAAATCTCTTTTCGACATGAAATTGTCAGCCCGGTTGGAACAGGAACGCCGCGTGAAAGCCTGTGGGGCTTCCTGCGCGGCGGCTTGGTCGGGGCAACTGCGCCCTGGCGCGCAGCGCCTGGGCTTAGCCCTTCTTCACTTCCTTGACTTCGGCGTCCACGACATTGTCGTCATCGGCGGCGGCAGCAGCGCCTTGCTGCTGGCCAGTCTCAGGGCCGGGGCCCGACTGCGCAGCCTGGGCGGCTTGCTCATCCGCGTACATCTTTTCGCCAAGTTTCTGGCTGGCCGACATCAGCGCCGTCGTTTTCTCTTCGATGGCACTCTTGTCTTCGCCCTTGAGGGCTTCTTCCAGATCCTTCACGGCAGCAGTGATGGCGTCCTTTTCCGCTGCGTCGAGCTTGTCGCCGTGCTCGGTCAGGCTCTTATTGACGCTGTGCACCGCTGCCTCGCCCTGGTTACGCGCTTGCACCAGTTCGAGTTTTTTCTTGTCGTC
Organism: Giesbergeria sp.; assembly: GCA_034674825.1. GTDB lineage: Bacteria > Pseudomonadota > Gammaproteobacteria > Burkholderiales > Burkholderiaceae_C > Simplicispira. The sequence goes on along the minus strand of JAUCDU010000168.1, from coordinate 364 downwards.
GGCGGCGTTGATTTCCGCGTCCTTCACCATCTGCTGGATCTCGGCCTCGGTAAGGCCGGAGTTCGCCTTGATGGTGATCTTGTTTTCCTTGCCGGTGCCCTTGTCTTTGGCGCCCACGTGCAGGATGCCGTTGGCGTCGATGTCGAAGCTCACCTCGATCTGCGGCGTGCCGCGCGTGGCGGGCGGAATACCCTCAAGATTGAATTCGCCCAGCAGCTTGTTGCCTGATGCAATTTCGCGCTCGCCCTGGAACACCTTGATGGTCACCGCCGGCTGGTTGTCGTCAGCCGTCGAGAAAGTCTGCGCGAATTTCGTCGGGATCGTGGTGTTCTTGGTGATCATCTTGGTCATCACGCCGCCCAGG
>JAUCDU010000167.1:0-6247 GCA_034674825.1 Giesbergeria sp. | reverse complement strand
GTCTAACCGAGTTTCTGTCTGGATCATTTCAATATTCCCAACTTGCACCAGAAGTGCGTCAATCCCAGAGAAGCTCTCATGGACGGCGCATCAGCCAGTCAGTCTTGGGCCCGCCGTCCACGCCGCAAACCATTTGCAGCGCTTCCGCTGGGCAGAAGTTTCGCTTTTTCTCAGCGAAGCCCGCTATTTTGACGAAGTATGGTGCGCGCGTCAAGCGCTGGCCGCAAATATTTATGCAGGCAGCTGCGCGTACTGCTGCGCAAGCGCCGTAAATGCTGGCAGCCCCGGGTCGCTCCCGGTTTCGCTGTGCACCAGCTGCGCCACGCGCTCTGCCATCGTCTGGGCCGCGCGGGCGTCCAGAAACAAGGCGCGCCAGCGGCGTGCGAGCACATCCTCGACCGTGCGCGCGTACTCGTAGCGTACGGCGAAGCGCACCATCGCTTCTGTCAGGTTCATGCCCAGCCCGGTGGACGCGCCAGGCAAAGTCTGTACAAACGACGCCTCGCTGCCATAGCTGTGCCAGCCAGGCGCGTCGCTCATACGGTGCTGGGATGGCGTGCGCTCGGCGCCCACCAGCAGCAAGTGGTTGGTGGCGCCTCCGGCGCGCGTCTCCAGCAAACCCGCCTTGAAGCATTTTTGCAACACATCTTCGGCCATGGCACGATAGGTGGTCCATTTGCCGCCTGTCACCGTCACCAAGCCGCTGCGACTCGCCATGACCGTGTGCTCGCGGCTGAGGCTTTTGGTGTTTTCGCCGTTTTCGTCCTGCGGCTTGACCAGCGGGCGCAGACCGACCCAGACGCTGCGCACGTCGGCCTCGGTGGGCGCGCGGCGCAGGTAGCGTGCCGATTCGCTCAAGATGAAGGACACCTCTTCGGGGAACGGCGCGGGCTCGCGTGCCAGGTCGTGCCTCGGCGTGTCGGTGGTGCCGAGAATCACCTTGCCAAGCCACGGCACCGCAAACAGCACCCGTCCGTCGGCCGTCTTGGGAACCATCAGCGCATGGTCCGAGCCGAGAAACTCCCGGTCCACCACCAGGTGCACGCCCTGGCTCGGCGCCACCAGCGGCGCCACCGAGCGGCCATTCGCCTGCGCATCCTGCTCGCGCAAGGCATCGACCCAGACACCCGTGGCGTTGACGACACAGCGCGAGCGCAGCGTCAGCGACCGTCCCGTTTCGGTGTCGCGGCAGACCACGCCCGCAATTTGCCCAGCTTCATGCACCAGGCCTGTTGCTTCAACATAGTTGGCGATGCATGCACCGGCGCGCGCGGCACTACGGGCCAGCGCCAACGCCAGGCGGGCGTCGTCGAACTGGCCGTCCCAGTATTTGACGCTGCCCTTGAGGCCCTCAGATCGTACCGTCGGCAGGCATTCGAGCGTTCGCGCGCGACTGAGCAATTGCGTGCTCCCCAGACCCGCTTTGCCTGCCAGCGCGTCGTACAGCTTGAGGCCGACGCCATAAAAAGGCGTCTCCCAGCAGTGGTACGAAGGCATCACGAAGGGCAAGGGCTGCGCCAGGTGCGGCGCGTTGTGCAGCAAGGTGGTGCGCTCGTGGAGCGCTTCGCGCACCAGGGCGATGTTGCCCTGCGCCAAGTACCGCACGCCCCCGTGCACCAGTTTGGTGGCGCGCGACGACGTGCCTTTGGCAAAGTCGAACGACTCAATCAGGGCGACGTGAAAGCCTCGGGTGGCAGCATCAAGCGCCACGCCCAGACCGGTAGCGCCGCCGCCTATGACCACCAGGTCGTAGGTCGATACGCCCGCGAGGCGCTCCAGAAGTTCTGAGCGGTTGGCGGGCAAGGGCGATGCGGCTGTGGTCATGGAGATATGGTTTAAAAAGGCGCCAAGGGGATACCCCTGTTTCATTTTGCCGGTTTCTTGTCAAGGCTGTCCCGTACCGGTCTCGTCACCCTATCTGATTGTTTTGCCATGACCTACCTGCTTGCCCTCGATCAAGGCACTTCCAGCTCCCGCAGCATCGTTTTCGACGCGCAAGGCCATGTGGTGGCCCAGGCGCAGCGCGAGTTGACGCAGCTGTACCCGCGACCTGGCTGGGTGGAGCACGACCCGCGCGAGATCTGGCGCACCCAGATCGACACGGCGCGTGATGCCCTGCGCAGCGCCGGCGTGGGCGCGCAAGACATCAGTGCCCTCGGCATCACCAACCAGCGCGAGACCACCGTGTTGTGGAACCGCAAAACCGGTGAGCCGGTGCACCACGCCATCGTCTGGCAGGACCGGCGCGCCGAGCCGGCTTGCGCGGCCCTGCGCGAGCAAGGCCACGCGCCGACCATCGCCGCAAAAACCGGGCTGCTGATCGACGCCTACTTTTCCGCGACCAAACTCCAGTGGCTGCTCGACAACGTGCCCGGCGCGCGCGCGCAAGCCGAGCGCGGCGAACTGGCCTTTGGGACGGTAGACAGCTGGCTGATATGGCAGCTCACCGAAGGCGCGGTGCACGCGACCGACGTGACGAATGCCGCACGCACCATGCTGTTCAACGTGCACAGCAACCAATGGGACGACGAATTGCTGGCGCTGCTGCGCATCCCCGCCTCGCTGCTGCCGCGCGTGCAGCCTTCTTCCAGCCACTTTGGCGAGGTCGCGCCGGCCCTGCTCGGCCACAGCATCCAGATCGGCGGCGTCGCCGGCGACCAGCAAAGCGCGCTGTTTGGCCAGGCGTGCTTTACGCCCGGCATGGCCAAGAACACCTACGGCACCGGCTGCTTTCTGCTGATGCACACGGGCGAGGCCTTCCGCCAGTCCGAAAACGGCCTCTTGACCACCAGCGCAGCGCAAACCACCAGCACGCCGCAGTTCGCCATGGAAGGCAGCGTGTTCGTGGGCGGCGCTGTGGTCCAGTGGTTGCGCGACGGCCTGCGCGCCATTGAGAGCAGCAGCGAAGTGCAGGCCTTGGCGGAGAGCGTCCCGGACGCGGGCGGCGTGATGATGGTGCCGGCCTTCACCGGCCTGGGCGCACCGTACTGGAAGCCCGCGGCGCGCGGCACCATTACCGGCCTGACGCGCGGCAGCACGCTGGGCCACATCGCCCGGGCGGCGCTTGAAAGCATCGCCTACCAGAGCGCCGCGCTACTGCACGCCATGGCGCGGGATGCGCAGGCCGCGGGCAGCGCGCCGGTGGCCGAGTTGCGCGTCGATGGCGGCGCCTGCGTCAACAACTATTTGATGCAGTTCCAGGCCGACCTGCTGGGGATTCCGGTGGTGCGCCCTGCGGTGGTCGAGACCACGGCGCTTGGCGCTGCCTACCTCGCCGGCCTGTCCTGCGGCGTCTATGCCAGCACCGAAGAGCTCGCCCGTCTTTGGCGCGCCGATCGGCGCTTCGAGCCGGCGCTGGCGCCGGAGCGGGCCGCCGAAATGATGCAGCGCTGGGATTTCGCCGTCCGCCAGGCCAGCCTGTCCGAGTAAACCTCACTACGATGCGGTACAACGAATCCTTGGCCCCTGCGCTGCCCTGCTGGGACAATGTGCATGCCCGCACTTTTCACTGGTAACCGCCATGTCTGATACTTCTTCCACAGCGTCCTCCAGCGGTAGCGCCGCCACCATCGCCTTTGTTGGCGGCGGCAATATGGCGCGTGCCTTGATGGGCGGCCTGTTGGCGCAAGGCCTGGCACCGGCCAGCGTCGCGGTGGTGGAGCCCTCCGAATCCGCCAGGGCGTCGTTGCAAGAGCAATTCGGCATCGCCGCGCAAGCCGAGCCGGGCCCTGAGCTGCGCAGCGCTGAAGTGGTGGTCTGGGCGGTCAAGCCGCAGGTGTTTCGCGAAGCGGCCTTGCAGGCCAGGCCGCTGACCAGCGGCGCACTGCACCTGAGCGTGGCCGCCGGCATCCGCAGCAGCAGCATTGCGCAGTGGCTGGGCAGCGAGCGCGTGGTGCGCGCCATGCCCAACACGCCCGCGCTGATTGGCCGGGGCATCAGCGGCCTGTTTGCCCGCAAGGCCGTGAGTGCTGCGGAGCGCCAGCGCATCGAGCAGGTCATGGCGCCCACCGGCGAGACCTTGTGGGTCGAGCATGAGCACGACCTGGACGCCGTCACCGCACTCTCGGGGTCCGGCCCGGCCTACGTGTTCTACGTGCTGGAAGCCATGACCCGCGCGGGCGAATCCATGGGCCTGAGCGAAGCGCAGGCGCACCGCCTCGCCGTGGCGACGGTGGGCGGCGCCGCCGAACTGGCGCGCCGCTCGGACGACCCGCCGGAGGTGCTGCGCCAGCGCGTCACCTCCAAGGGCGGGACCACCCACGCGGCGATCGAGGCGCTGGAGCGCGGCGGCGTGGCCGGGCATTTCGCCCATGCCATGGACGCGGCGCACAAGCGGGCACGCGAGCTGGGCGATGAGTTCGGCACCTGAAATTTCAAGTCTTTTAGGCCTCTAGCGCTTATGCAGCAAGCGCTAATAGCTACTATTTTTATAGTGCCCTGCGAACCCACAGGTCCAGCACGACACCGGCAAACAGCGTGAAGCCAATCCAGTGGTTGAGCCGAAAGGCGCGAAAGCAGCCCTCGCGCGTGCGGCCGCGAATCATGTGAGCGTGCCAAACAACCTGCGCCAGCACGAGCAGCAAAGCCACGCCCCAGACAGCGCCAAAGCCCTGCAAACGCAGCGCCCAGCCCCACACCACAACCAGTGCCAGATAAAACGCCAGCACCGCTGCCACATCGAAGCGCCCCAGCGTGATGGCCGAGGTCTTCATGCCAATCTTCAGGTCGTCGTCGCGGTCCACCATGGCGTACTCGGTGTCGTAGGCCAGCACCCAGAACAGGTTGCCGGCCATCAGCCACCAGGCGAGCGCCGGTACTTGCCCAAGTACGGCGGCAAAGGCCATTGGAATGCCAAAACTGAAGGCCACACCCAGCACTGCCTGCGGCATGGAGACCACGCGCTTGGCAAAGGGGTAGGCGACGGTGACGGCCAGCGCCGCAAACGACAGCGCAATGGTGAGCGTATTCGTCAGCAGCACCAGCGCGAAGGCCGCCAGTGCCAGCGCCGCGCCAAACGTCAGTGCGGCGCGCACCGACAAGGCTCCGGTTGTCACCGGCCTTGCTGCCGTGCGCTTGACGTGGCGATCAAACTCGCGATCCGCCACATCGTTGATGCAGCAGCCGGCGCTGCGCATCAGAATGGTGCCGAGCGTGAACACCACCAGCAAGCGCCAGCCAGGAAACCCGCCCGCCGCAATCCAGAGGGCCGCCAGTGTGGGCCAGAGCAGCAGCAGCCAGCCGGCCGGCCGGTTCCAGCGGATCAGATCAAGATACAGGGCGATGCGAGGGTGGGAAGAAGGCATGATGACAAAATCGCGTGCATTGGCAAACCATGCGGCGCGACTGTAGCAGCCAAGAATGGCGCCCCTTGCCAAGAGCCAAGCTCCGCCAAAATAGCCGGTCTTCTCGACTGCGCACCCAACGCCCACCACCCACCGATGAACCCGACTACCGACCAACCCCTCAAAAGCGCCTTGCCGCGTGACCTTATGGCGGCTTCCGCGCAGCCGGGTGAACTGGCTGCCTCGCGCCGTGTGCTGATTGGTTTTCTGCTGGCTGCGCTTGCCACGCTGCTGATCGCGGCCTTGACCTACTATGCCTCGGCGCAGCGGTCGGCTGCATCGCAGCGGCTCGACGCCACCACGGTGTCGATCCAGCATTTGCAGCGCGTTCTCAGCCAGGCAACGGATGCGGAAACCGGGCAACGCGGCTTGCTGCTCACGGGCGATGCACGCTATCTTGCCCCCTACGAATTGGCTGCTGCCAACGTCGGACAGGAGCTTGAAGCGCTGCGCGCGAGCGTGGAGGGCGACGATGCCCTCACCCGCACGGCTACCCAGCTCGCCGCTTTGGTCAACGCCAAGCTGGCCGAACTCGGCGACTCGGTCACGCTGTACCAGCAAGGGGACGGGCCTGGCGCGCTGGACAAACTACGCGGTGGGCGCGGTCAAGCGACGATGCAGGAGCTGCGTCAGGTGGGCAACGCCATGCTCGCAAGCTTGGCGCAGCAGCAACAGGAACGCCGCGCTGCCGCAGAAGGCGCAGTGAGCTGGTCGTCCTGGCTGATTGCCGGCGGATCTGCGGTGTTGCTGGTCCTCATTGCGCTAGCCGCCGCCATGACGGCGCGCGAGCAGGAGGCCAAGGCGCAGCAAACCTGGATCGACCGTGGCGTGATGGCGCTTGGCCTGCAACTGCAGGGTGATCACACGCTGGCCGAGCTTGGCGAAACTGCGCTGCAGCAGTTGGC
>JAUCDU010000166.1:0-6324 GCA_034674825.1 Giesbergeria sp. | reverse complement strand
TGAGCGCCTGAATTGCACGGCATGAGCCTGCCGCCGGCTGCTCTCCAGGCCCGCTTCGCGCGGGCCTTTGCACGCGGTCGCAGGGCAGGGCTGGTGCTGGCCTGTGCCAGCTTGTGGGCTTGCGCGGTGCCGGCGCCCAACCACGGACATAGTCCGCCGCCGGCTGCCGTGAAAGCGCCCATCGGTAGCGCCTTTGTCGCTCGGCAACTTCCCGCAGCCGATGGCCTCGCGCTCACCGCCCTGGAACGCCCCGCGCGTGCGGCGCCGGCGCGCTACCGCGTCATCGTGGTTCCCGGCTCTGGCTGCGCCGGCATGGCGCCAATCGCCGACCGCTACTTTGCCGGACTGCTGCACGCCGAGGTGCTGGTGCTGCACAAGCCTTGGGTCGATCCGCAGGCCAGCACACCGGCCGATCGCTGTTCTGACGCCTTCGTGCAGGCCGATGCACTGGGTGCCTGGCGCGCCCATGCGCTTGCCGCGCTGCAGGCCGATGCCCGCGATCGCCTCGGTGCAGCGCCCATGCCGCAGTTGCTGGTGGGTATTTCCGAGGGGGCAGAGCTTTTGCCCGCGCTGGCGCCTGCTGTGCCGCACCTGGCCGGCTTGGTGCTGCTCGGCGCAAGCGGTCTCGACCCGCTCGAAGCCTTGGCAATGCAGGTGCAGCAGCAAGAGGCTTCCGGCCCCTTCGAGGCGCTTGCGCGTGCCCGAGCCGGCCCGCTGCCCGATACAAGTGTGCGCGAGGGACGCAGCTTGCGCTATTGGCGCGAGCTCTGGCAGTGGCCACTGGCGCAGCCCTTGCTCGCCGCGCCCTGGCCGCTGCTGCAGGTGTGGGGCGAACAGGACGCGCTGGTGCCGCAGGCGGCCTACCAGCGGTTCAGGGTTATGGCGGAAAACCGCACGGCACCGTACTGCGCCCGAATTTTTTCAGGCGCTGACCATGGGCTGCAGCGCCCCGGCCATGACAAGGTGCAGACCGTCTGGACCTGGCTCGAGCAGTGGGCGCGCGCGCCCCAAAACGGTTTGTGCGCAGCAGGCCTGCAGGTGCGGGCGCAGTAGATCGGGCCGCCTACTGGCTGCCGCCACTGGCGCGTGACACGTACAAGGCCAGCGCGTCGATCTGCGCTGCCGTCAGCTTGCCAGCGAAGGACGGCATGACGCCGACCCCTTCCACAATGGCTTTCTTCACCCGCGCAGCAGTCGGTTTGAGGTCGTCGAGATGCGGACCAATCTCGCCTTCGGTGCCGGCATCCTTGAGGGTGTGGCAGATGGCACAAGACGGGGCCGTGCCGCTGATGAACAGCTGCTTTCCCAGCGTCATCTGGGCCGTTTCGTCGGCGGCAATGGCAGGGGCGGCGAGCAGCATGCCGGCGGTGATCGCCAGCGCGGGGGTGAGCGCCGTCCGGGTCAGGCTCCGGAAGTCGCGATAAGCCGTAGAGCAAGAAAAATGGGTCATGTGAACGGTCGCGGGCGCGCAGTAAAGATGGGAGGAAAGCGGTCCGCCGCTCCAACGCCGAGAGCAGGCGGACGCCGCCGGGCAAGGCGGTAGCGGGGAAGGCTCAGAGAAACCTCCCCGCTGCCTTGCTGGAACTCAGGCCGCCGTGACGGTAATGGCGTGGTCCGACCAACTCGTGTTGTTGTAGCCGCGCACGTTTTCAATGCGCTTTTCGGGCTGGACATCGCCCTTCACGTCGGTCGCCCGGCTGGCCAGGGTATGGGTGCCTGCTGGCAGCGTCACTTCCGCCACAAACTGGCGCCAGGCATACTTGCCCATGTCCGGGCCGATAAAGCGCGCAGGCTTCCAGCTCTTGCCTCCGTCGACAGAGACTTCCACCTTCTCGACCGCGTGCAGGCCACCGAACGCGACGCCCGTAACCAGCGCCTTGCCGGCTTTCAGCGTGCCGTCTTCGGGCAGCGGGCTGTTGATCCACGACTTTACGCTCATGTCCTGAATCGAAGGCTTGTCCGGGCCGGCCTTCTCGCCCGGTGGCGTAAACCGGTAGCTGCTCGCCATGATTTTCGCGTCGCTCTCCTTGGGCGTAAAGGCAAGGCGCTTGACGTACTTCACGCTGTTCACGCCCGTATAGCCGGGCACGATCACGCGCAGTGGCCCGCCGTGCGCCAGGGGGATGGGCTCGCCGTTGAGCTCCCAAGCCAGCAGGGCGTCGTCCATGGCTGCGGTGGGCACCGAGCGCTCGACCATGATGGTTTTCGGATCAATGCCTTCAGGCAGGATTTCGCCGCCGGTACTCGTCATGTAAGGGTTGCCGGGCGTTACGCCGCCGAGGGCTTCCACCACGGCCCGGACAGGGACACCGCTCCAGACCACACACCCTGCGGCCCCGACCAGCCACTGCGTGCCACTGGGCTTGGACGGGAAGAAGCCACGCCCGTTGCCCGAGCATTGCAGCACCATGGTGGTGGTCTCCAGCCCCATGGTCTTGAGCTCGCCCACCGTCAGAGTGCGTGGGTTCTTCACCCCTTCGATGGAGACCGACCACGCGTCTCGGTTGTCGAGGATGGAGGGGTCTGGCGGTGGCAGGTTGTTGCGCACATAGAGCTGGTCGCTCGGCGTGATGACGCTGGTGCCGTAGGCAGAGCGCTTTGTCTCCATGGTGTTGTTGCTGTGCAGGATGAGCGCATTGGCGTTCTTCCAGTCGGCATAGGCAGGAAACGGCTTGGGCGCTGCAGCGGCTGCCGTCTGAGCAAGTGCTCCGGTGCTCCAGCCTGCCAGGCCTGCCGCTGCCAAAGCGCTCGCGCTGCCGGTGAGGATGCGGCGACGCGGTAACGAGTGGGGTACCTCGGACGAAAGGGTTCGGGTCATGCTGGTCTCCTAATTTTTCCGGGAATCGGTGTAGCTAGCGTACCGGCAAATGCGAGTTTGTGCTGGCTGTCAGAAAAGCCGGTGTGGACGCCCACAGCGCCGTGCGCTAACGCGAGCGCAACAACCAGCGGCCCGGGCGCCGCATGGATGCCAACAGCGCCAGCACCACCATGGGCGCCGCTACGCCCCACAGCACGATTTGCGGCGCCAGCAGGCCTGGCATGCCGCGTGCTGCCAGCACCACATAGACCAGATAGAGCACAAACTCGAACAGCAGCAAGGCGCCCTCGAAGCGCGAGATCTCGTGGCCGGAGAAGAACAGCGGCAGGCAGACCAGCGTGGCAGCCAGCATGACCCAGAGGTCGAAATCGAGCAGGCTTTGCGCCACCGGCAAGCCTGCGCTGCCGGCAAGCAGACTGGAAAGACCCAGGCAACCCAGCAAGTTGAAGGTGCAGCTACCCACCACGTTGCCCACCGCAATGTCACGCTCCCCCTTGAGCGCGGCGGCGACCGAGGTGGCGACCTCGGGCATGGACGTGCCTGCGGCGACGATGGTCAGGCCGATCACCAGCTCGCTCACGCCCAGCGAGCGCGCGAAGGCGACCGAAGCGGTCACCAGCCAATTCGAGCCCAGCACCAGCAGCACCAATCCGGTAGCGATCAGGAGCAGTTGTACCGACAAGCGCGCGTCCCAGGCACGGGCGCTGCCCGTCGGTGGCGGGTTGGCGGGCGCGCCTGCGCTCTGCGCCAACGCACGGTTGAGGCGGCGCGACTGCCACACCAGGGCCACGGTATAGCTCAGCAGGCAGGCCAGTAGCAAAGCGCCGTCGCCCATGCCAAGGTGGCCATCCCGCGCAAGCAGCAACAGGAGAACCGTGATGCCGATCAGCCCCGGCATTTCTTGGCGAATGATTTGCTGGTGCACAGCCAGGGGTACGACCACGGCGCTCAGTCCCAGAATGAACAGCAGGTTGAAAATGTTGCTGCCGACCACATTGCCCAGCGCCAGGCCTGTCTGCCCGCCCAGCACGGAGCTGGCAGAGACCGCCATTTCGGGTGCGCTGGTGCCAAAGGCGACGACGGTGAGCCCCACCACCAGCGGTGAAATGCCAAGTGCCAGCGCCAGTCTGGAAGCACCGCGCACCAGGACGTCGGCACCGACCACCAGCGCCACCAAGCCGCCCAGGAACAGGGCGAGGGAAACAAGATGCGGGTTCATTTAGCGCGGTCGCTTCATGCGAAAGAGTTGCTCGGAGCCAATGGAGAAATAATCCGCCGGCCCGCCGCCGCGCAGAATGGGCTCGGCTGCCGCCGTATCGTAGATGCCGCCTTGCAGCAAAGCCGAGTCAATGTGCACCGCCACGACTTCGCCCAGCACCAGCCAGGTGTTTACGGATGCGCCCAGCGCCGACTGTAGCTGCACGATCTGGCTGACGCGGCACTCGAAATGCACTGGCGAGCGTGCCACGCGCGGCGCTGCCACCAGCCGCGACGGCAGGCGATCGAGCCCCGCCAGCGCGAATTCGTCCACCTCGGGCGCTGCGGACGCGCTGCTTGCGTTCATCGCCTCCGCCAGCGGCCGGGTCGCCAGGTTCCAGACGAATTCGCCACTCGCGCGCACATTGCGCAGCGTGTCCTTTTCTTCAAGGCTGGCAAAGCCGACGATGGGCGGCGTGTAGTTGAAGGCGTTGAAGAAACTGTAGGGCGCGAGGTTGGCGGAGCCATCTGGCGCGCAACTTGATATCCAGCCAATCGGACGCGGCCCGACGATGGCGTTGAACGGGTCGTGCGGCAGACCGTGGCCCAGGCGCGGCTCATAGAAGTGGGTGTCGGAAGCCATGGCCGCCACGATAGCGCCCATGGCTGCAGAGCGCTGGCAGAGCAGCGCCGAATGCTCTGCTAAAGATAGCTACATGCCTATATGGGAAAGGCGCTGGCGACCAAAAAACCCACAAAACGGTGCGGCGCCAGAACGCGCCGGGTTGGTCGCACCGCCACTCAAGCGTCCGGTTCGCTCGGTGGCTCGTTCATTTTGCGCCGCACGATCACCGCGAACGCGGTGATGCCCACCAGCATCATGGTGATGCCGATGATGCTCATCAGCCCGTAATCGGTGGAAAAAAGATCTGACCACGCTTTCATGGAAATTCTCCGGTGCAATCACACAATCGTTATAAGGGCATTGTGCGGCATTGGAGTCCGGGGGCGTTGACCCAGCGCAAGGCCGCGACGCTCGGTGTGCCTGCGCCGGCGCGGTCAGAGCGCGGCAGCCAGCTTTGCCCAGACACTGGTGCACCGTCTGCCCGACGTTGCGTCCCGACCAGGCACTGAAGGCGCTCGGGCTGCGGTGATCGAAGCGATCGCCAACAGTGTGAGTACAGTGATTGGCCCATGCTTGGCATGGGTTCAACAGAAATGGGCAGACTATCGCCATTCGGACGCAGAGCATCAGCCTACTATCGTCACATGAACACTGCTATATCGCACGCCAAGGACGCCGTGCCATTGCGACAGGACGCCCGCACCATCGGCCTGATTGGCCTGGCGCACGCCACGTCGCACTTCTTTCACATGCTGTTGCCGCCACTGTTTCCGTGGCTGATCAGCGACTTCTCGCTGAGCTATTCAGAGCTGGGCTTGCTGGTGTCAGTGTTTTTCGTCGTCTCGGCTGTCGGACAGGCCTCGGCGGGCTTCCTGGTGGACAAGGTGGGCGCGCGGCCGGTGCTCTTTTTTGCCGTAGCCTGTTTCGCCGCCGCAGCGCTGGCGGCGGGGCTGGCGCCGGGTTATTTCGGGCTAGCAGTGGCGGCGGCCCTGGCCGGCCTGGGGAATGCATCTTTCCATCCGGTGGACTTCACGATTCTGAACAAGCGGGTGTCGCAACCCCGCCTCGGCCATGCTTTCTCGGTGCACGGCATCACCGGCAATCTGGGCTGGGCAGCGGCCCCGGTGTTCATGGCCGGCATTGCCAGCGCCACGGGCTCCTGGCGTGCGGCGTGTTTCGGCGCCGGCGCAGTGGCTCTGCTGGTGTTGGCCGTGCTCTGGTGGAACCGCGATGCGGTGGACGACAGCGTCGGCGAATGGACGCATGCTGCGCCCGCGGGCGGTGCGTCGGCCAAGCCCGAGCACCCGATGGCCTTCTTGCGCCTGCCTTCGGTCTGGCTGTGCTTCTCATTTTTCTTCTTCAGCACCTGCGCGCTTGCCGCCATGCAGAGTTTCGCCAGCCCGGCGCTGGGCACCATGTACGGACTGCCGCTGGACCTCACCGCCCTGGTGATCACCGGCTACATGCTGTTTGGCGCAGCCGGCATGGTGGCGGGCGGCTTTCTGGTGTCCCGCGTCGAGCGGCTGGAGCTCACCATTGCCGTGTCCATGTGCGCCGGGGCGGTAATGCTGGCGCTGGTGGGCACCGGCTGGTTGTCGGGGGTGGCCGCACTGTGGGTGGCCGCCATTGCTGGCGCCGGCACCGGCGTGGCGGGGCCGTCCCGCGACATGCTGATCAAGCGCGC
>JAUCDU010000165.1:0-6341 GCA_034674825.1 Giesbergeria sp. | reverse complement strand
CCACGCCCATGGTGCCCAGGCCGCCGGAGTTGATCCAGCGGCGCGGCTCGTCGAAACGGTAGTACTGCGCGGCCCACATCTGGTGCTGGCCGACGTCGGACGTGATGTAGGTGTCTTCGTCCTTGGTCATGTTCCACAGCGTTTCAACAACGTACTGCGGCTTGATGACGTCCGAGCTGCCCATGCTGTATTTGAGGCAGTCGCGGCTGCGCCAGCCTTCGATGGTGTCCCACCAGGCGGCCAGCGCACCGGCGTCGGCACGCGTGGGCGTCTCGCGGATCATGGAGATCAGCTCGGTCAGTACGTCTTTCACGTCGCCCACGATCGGGATATCGACCTTGACGCGCTTGGAGATGCTCGAGGGGTCAATGTCGACGTGGATGATCTTGCGTTCGTTCTGCGCGAAATGCTTGGGGTTGCCGATCACGCGGTCGTCAAAGCGCGCGCCAACGGCCAAGAGCACGTCGCAATGCTGCATCGCGTTGTTGGCCTCCCAAGTGCCGTGCATGCCGGGCATGCCGAGGAACTTGCGGTCGCTCGCGGTGTAGGCGCCCAGGCCCATCAACGTGTTGGTCACCGGGTAGCCCAGCATATCCACCAGGGTGCGCAACTCGTTCGTTGCGTTGCCGAGCAACACGCCGCCGCCGGTGTAAATATAGGGGCGCTTGGCGCTCAGCAACAATTGCAGCGCTTTACGAATCTGCCCGCCGTGGCCCTTGCGCACCGGGTTGTACGAGCGCATTTCAACGCTCTCCGGGTAGCCCGCGTACGGTACTTTCTGGAAGGAAACATCCTTCGGAATATCGACCACCACCGGGCCAGGGCGGCCGGAACGGGCGACGTGGAACGCCTTTTTCAGCGTGAGCGCCAGATCGCGCGGGTCCTTGACCAGAAAATTGTGTTTGACGATGGGCCGCGTAATGCCCACGGTGTCGCACTCCTGGAAAGCATCAAGGCCGATGGCGGCCGTCGGTACCTGCCCGGTGATGATCACCATGGGAATGCTGTCCATATAGGCTGTGGCAATGCCGGTGACGGCATTGGTCACGCCAGGACCCGAGGTGACCAAAGCAACGCCCACCTCGCCGGTGGCCCGGGCGTAGCCGTCTGCCGCGTGCACGGCCGCCTGCTCATGGCGCACCAGCACATGCTGCATGGTGTCTTGCTTGTAGAGCGCGTCGTAGATGTAGAGGACAGCACCGCCGGGGTAGCCCCAGATGTACTTGACGCCTTCGGCCTGCAGGCCCTTGACGAGAATTTCGGCCCCCATGAGTTCCTGGGTGGCGGGAGCGGCGCCCCGCTTCTGGGCGGCAGCTGCCGATGCGAGTTCGGCTTGAGTGATTTCCATGATGAACCTTTGTGAATTTCTCTAACGAAAAACCTTGGGTGCTTCTTGCCAAGGCCCTTGTGAAGCCCGCTCGAAACTTGAGACCAGGGACATAGGCGGGATGATTGCCGCGCCGGACCATGATCCGTTTGCCTTGATGATGCAGCCTGAGATTATCGCACTGCAACAATCGAACTTGCCACCTGGGCGTAAAAAAAGCCTGACGGTGCAATAATCCGTGCCGCAGCCGAGCCCGATGAGGCGAGGCATTCGCCTTCACCGCACTGCCCGTCTTGGCCACTGAACAAGAACTGTCCGATTTCCTCAAAAGCGTTGAAAAGCGGGCCTTCAAACGCTCGTACTACCATGTGCGCAATGAGGAATCTGCGCTCGACATCGTGCAGGACAGCATGATGAAGCTGGCGCAGCACTATGGCGACAAGCCCCCAAACGAGTTGCCAATGTTGTTCCAGCGCATCCTCAGCAACTGCACGCTGGACTGGTTCAGGCGGCAAAAAACCCACAGAGCCGTGTTTTCTTCCATGGGCGAGTTCGCCGCCGCAGGCGACGACGGCGGAGAATTTGACATCCTGGAAGCCTTGTCGCTGGCGAGCAACGGTGAGCGTGCGCGAAGCGCGGAAGACCTTGCGCACAGGACGCAGACCTTTCAGGCCATTGAACACGAAATCGAACGCTTACCGACGCGTCAACGAGAAGCGTTTTTGATGCGTTACTGGGAGGAGATGGACGTCGCAGAGACTGCTGCAGCCATGGGTTGCTCTGAAGGCAGCGTCAAGACCCACTGCTTTCGCGCGATTCAGGCGCTCAGCAAGGCCCTCCAGGCCAAAGGAATCGAATTATGAAAGCCCGACCTACAAGCACCGCCGAGCACGCCCTGGAGCTCTATGCACAGCGCATCACCGCGCATCTGGATGATGGCCTCGCGGAGCTACCCCACGAAGTCACAGAACCCCTGCGCGCGGCACGCATGCAGGCGCTCGCCCGGCGCAAGCGACCCGTGGCCATGCGCAAGCAAGTGTCGGTGCTGACACGCCTGGGCAGCAGCCTGGCGCTCGGCGGCGGCGGTGGGTCTGGCGGGTGGGGTTACGCCCTGCTGTCGGCCATTCCCGTGCTGGCCCTGGTGGCAGGCATGATGGTGGTGGGTTCGCTGCAAGACGAGACCGGTATCAGCGAAATTGCCGAAGTGGACGCCGCCTTGCTGACGTCCGATTTGCCACCCGCCGCCTACGCCGACCCGGGATTTGCCCAGTTTCTTAAGACCCGCGCCGCCGAGAGCCACTGATTTTTTCACTGCATGCACGCTGCCAAGCAACGCCCCTCGCCACCGTCCCACACCACGCCAGCCTTCGTGCTGGCGTTGGTTTTGCTGGTCGCGCTTGCCATGGGCGGTGCTCGGATGCTGAACATGAGCCACATTGCGCCCGGTACGCGGATTGCAGACGAAGCGCTCGCCAGCGTGCAGCAAGTTGCCAGCAAACCCGCAGCCAAGCCGGCCAGACCGCAGGCGCGTGGCGCAGGTCCTGGCTGGGAGCTGATGACCACGCCCCAGAAGCTCGCGCTCTACCCGCTCGCCGAGCGCTGGGCTTACCTGAGCGAGGCACAGAAGCGCCATTGGCTGGTGCTGGCCCAAAGCTTCTCTTCCATGCCGGAAACCGAACAAGAGCGTCTGCACGAGCGCATGACCGCTTGGGCCAGCCTGAGCGCGCAGCAACGCAGCCAGGCGCGGCTCAATTTCGCGGTGACGCGCGGCCTGGCGCCACACGACATCCGCTCCGAGTGGGAAGCCTACCAAGCCCTCAGTGAGGCCGAAAAGCGGCGCTTGGCGGCCAAGGTCGCCAAGCCAAGGGGCGCGGCTACTGCCCTGAAACCGGTGCCGTCGAAACGGCTTGCGCATGTGCCGGCTGCCTCAGAGGCCCAGGCGAAATCGGCCAATCCGCCGAAAATCGTATTTGCTGAACCGACCGCAGTGCGAACCGCACCGGTGCCCGAGCCCAGCCCGCTGCCGCCTGCTCCTGTGCCTATTGGCGACAATCCCGACACTTTGCAGGCGCCCCCCGCCCCTGCGACCGACAATACGTTTGATCCTTTGCCACCGATGTACATCAATTGAACGACTTGAATCTGCATTCCCCGGCTACGCCTGCAGCGAATTCCAGCACGCCAAGCATTGCACCCGGCCTGTCACGCCGCATGGCCTGCTGGCTGTACGAGGGCATGTTGATGTTTGGGGTGGTGTTCATTGCCGGCTACCTCTTTGGCACGCTGAGCCAGACCCGCAACGCGCTGGACAACCGCCATCCGCTGCAAGCCTTTCTGTTCGTGGTGTTTGGCATCTACTTCGTCTGGTTCTGGTCGCGCGGCCAAACGCTGGCCATGAAGACCTGGCATATCCGCGTGGTCGATGTGGCTGGCCGGCCTATCACCCAATTGCGCGCGCTGGGGCGCTATGCGCTTGCCTGGCTGTGGTTCTTGCCGCCCCTGATGTTGGTCGCACCGTTTAATCTGCCCGCTCTGGAAGTGCTGGTCATCGTGACGGGCTGGATCGTGTTCTGGGCTCTGGCCAGCCGCCTGCATCCACAGCGGCAGTTCTGGCACGACGCGCTGGCAGGCACGCGCCTGGTCAACAGCCAGCCCAAACCGGCTTGAATGCGGTGCGCTGCACGCGCAGCGACAATGCACCGCATGACAGACACTCAAGGCGCCAATGCGCCACCCTCCAACCCCCAAAAACAGCGCCGTGGCCTGACCCGCATGCTGCACGCGACCCGGTACTCGTTGCTGGGTTTGCGCGCTGCCTGGGGTGAAGCTGCGTTTCGTCAGGAAGCCATCGCAGCCATGGTGTTGCTGCCCGCTGCGTTTTGGCTGGGGCGCAGTTGGGTCGAAGTCGCCCTGTTGGCCGGCTCGGTCGTGTTGCTGCTGATCGTCGAACTGCTCAACTCGGGAATCGAGGCGGCCATCGACCGCATAGGTCCGCAGTGGCATGCACTCTCGGCCCGCGCCAAGGACATGGGCAGCGCCGCCGTTCTGCTCAGCTTATTGTTGTGCACAGGCATCTGGGGCGCTGCCATTTATCAAAGGATTGCTCATGGATGAGCCACGTTTTTCGGTCTGCGTCTATTGCGGCTCGCGCCCGGGCGAGAACCCGTTGTTTGGCGAGGCGGCGCAAGCAGTCGGCACCTGGATCGGTGCGCACGGCGGTCAGCTCGTCTACGGCGGTGGGCGCAGTGGTCTGATGGGGCTGGTCGCGCAAGCCACGGCGCAGGCTGGCGGGCGCGTGGTCGGGGTGATTCCGCAGTCTCTGGTGGACAAGGAGCATGCCAACCGCGCCTGCGACGAGCTGCACATCGTGCAGACCATGCACGAGCGCAAGGCGTTGATGGCCGAGCGCAGCGACGCCTTTCTGGCGCTGCCGGGCGGCATTGGCACGTTTGAAGAGCTGTTTGAGGTCTGGACCTGGAGCCAGCTCGGTTACCACGACAAGCCCATTGGCCTGCTCGACGTGGCGGACTACTACCAGCCGCTGCTGGCGTTTCTGGCGGGAAGTGTGCGGGCGGGCTTCATGGGGCCGTGGCAAATGGAGCTGGTGCATGTCGGCACCGATGCGGTGCACCTGCTCGGACAGCTCACGTCCGCTGCTGCGCGCAGCC
Source organism: Giesbergeria sp. (assembly GCA_034674825.1). Classification (GTDB taxonomy): domain Bacteria; phylum Pseudomonadota; class Gammaproteobacteria; order Burkholderiales; family Burkholderiaceae_C; genus Simplicispira. The sequence goes on along the minus strand of JAUCDU010000165.1, from coordinate 1,346 downwards.
AGCCTGCAGAAGGTGCGCTGCGCGACAAAATTTGATTGCTGACGCAATCACACCGCTGCGTCGTCGAGGTCTCCGGTGCGGATGCGCACGATGCGCTCGACGTCGGTGACGAAAATCTTGCCGTCGCCGATCTTCCCGGTGCGCGCCACCTGCACGATGGCGTCCACGCAGCGCTCGAGGTCTTCGGTGCGCACCGCCACTTCAATCTTTACCTTGGGCAAAAAGTCGACCACGTACTCGGCTCCGCGGTAGAGCTCGGTGTGGCCTTTTTGGCGGCCAAAGCCCTTCACCTCGGTGACGGTGAGGCCCGTGACGCCGCATTCGGCCAGCGCTTCGCGCACTTCCTCGAGTTTGAAGGGCTTGATGACGGCGGTGATCATTTTCATGGTGTGAACTCCTGGTTTTGTAAATCTGAAACCGCTTCGCGTCAGGCGCGAAACTGGTTGGTGATGGGATAGCGCCAGTCCTTGCCAAAGCTGCGCCGCGTCACGCGAATGCCCACTGGCGCCTGGCGACGCTTGTATTCGTTGATCTTGATGAGGCGCGTCACGCGCTCGACATCGGCGCGCTCGAAGCCGGCAGCAATGATGGACTCGATGGCTTCGTCATTTTCCATGTAACGCGCAATGATGGCATCCAGCACCTCATAGGGCGGCAGGCTGTCCTGATCGGTTTGGTCAGGGCGCAGCTCGGCGCTCGGCGGACGCGTGATGATGCGCTCAGGGATGGGATTGGCGCCGGTGTTGAACGGATCGTTGTCGTTGCGCCAACGCGCCAGGGCGAAAACCTGTGTCTTGGGGACGTCCTTGATGGGCGCGAAGCCCCCCGCCATGTCGCCATACAGCGTGCAGTAGCCCGTGGCCAGTTCGCTCTTGTTGCCTGTGGTCAGCACGATACCGCCAAACTTGTTGGACAGCGCCATCAACAGCGTGCCGCGAATGCGGGCCTGCAGGTTTTCTTCGGTGGTGTCCTCGGCCATGCCGGCAAACTGCGGTACCAGCGAGGCCTTGAAGGCTTCAAACGCCGGGCGAATGTCGATTTCCTCGTACGACACGCCCAGGCGCCCGGCCATGTCGCGGGCGTCAATCCAGCTGATGTCGGCCGTGTAGGGCGAGGGCATCATCACCGTGCGCACGCGGTCCTTGCCGAGTGCGTCCACGGCCAGCGCCAGCACCAGGGCCGAGTCCATGCCGCCGGAGAGACCCAGCAATGCGCCAGGGAAGCCGTTCTTGGCAATGTAATCGCGCACGCCCAGCACCAGCGCATGCCACAGGTCGGGTAGCACGCCTGGCAGCGGCGCTATGTCTGCTTTTATTTTGATAGCTGCTTGCGCTTGCTCCACCTGC
>JAUCDU010000164.1:0-6368 GCA_034674825.1 Giesbergeria sp. | reverse complement strand
ATCATTTGTGACGCGAAGATGAGCCGCAGACATTGCTGTAGCAAGGCAAGGCGAAGTCGACAATGTCACGGATGATGGAAATCAGGCGGCCAGGAACAGCGCCGGGTCCACCATGGCGCGGTTCAGCATCACGCCCCAGTGCAGGTGCGGCCCGGTCACGCGGCCGGTAGCGCCGACAGCGCCCAAGCGCTGCCCTGTGGCCACATGGTCGCCCACCTGCACGTCGATGGCACTCAGGTGGCAGACCATGGTCAGCAGGCCACCGCCATGGTCCAGCCACACCGTGTTGCCATTGAAAAAGTAGTCGCCCGTGTCGATGACGCGCGCCGGAAGCGGGGCCAGCACCGGCGTTCCCGTGCCGGCGGCAATGTCCATGCCGCTGTGCGGATTGCGCGGCTGGCCGTTGAACACACGGCGCAGGCCGAATGAGCTGGAGCGCCGGCCAGGCACCGGTACTTGCATGGCGAGCGACTGCGGCAGCGGGGTGCTGAAGGTCGCCATCACGCCCGCCTGGTGCGCCCGCTCTCGCTGCCAGCGGGCCTCGTCTTCGGGCGACAAGTCCACGGTGCGCGGCGCCACGGTCAGGCGCTGCTCGCGGTATTGCTTGGCAGCTATTGCGTAGGCGAGCGTGCGGCTGGCGCCACCAACTTCTTCAATGCGGATCTGCGCGGGTCCCGGCGCGGCGGACAAGGGAATGCCGAGCAGCGCCGTCCAGCCGCCTGGTCCGCCCTGCACCAACAGGGGGATCTCGCCGGCGCCGTCCGCCGCTTGCGTGTAGGCGCCAGGGCGCATTGCCGCCGGGCCGAGCGCCAGCCGCGCGACGCCACCCGGCACCAGCAAGGCGCGCGGGCGTGCGGCCGAGGTGGGCGATGCGCCTGCCGGCCAGGCCGCGCCAGCGCCCAAGGCGCCCAGGGCCGCGACCAGCGCCTTGCGGCGCGAAAAATCGGTGGGTGAACTGTGCGAAGCGTACGAAGCAAGGGTCATGGCGCATCAGCCTACCAGCATGTGCGGCGTTGCGGGGGGCCGTGGCGCTGCGCTTTGGCTGCTGCGCTGCGCTCCTGCGACGCAGCAATCGACATGTTCAAGGGAGCGGGAGCCGTTGGGCAGCGCTCAATGCGTCACGAATTCGTAGCGCACCACTTCGTTGTCCACCATGTCCAGCACTTCGCCCAGCAGGTCTTCGTCGTCGGTCGTGGACCAGGTTTCTTCCGGATCGCCGGCAAACAGCGGCTCCATTGTCAAATCCAGATAGCTGCCATCGGGCAGCTTGAGCACCGGCGTGCCCTCGGAGGTGTTGACCAGCTCCCAGTCTTCCGGGACGGACATGTCGATTTCCAGGGTAACGCGGAGTTTTTTCATGGGGCTCATTTCAATGTGGAGCGTGTCTTATACCCCGCCAACGCCGAGCGCCGTCACTTTGCCGCATGATGCACACCCGCTCACCTGAACCTGTCGCCATGTCTACGCTTGACTTGAGAATCCCCCCGCCACTGATCGGTGCCGCAGCAGCAGGCGCCATGGTGGGCGCCGCCCTGTGGCTGCCGCCCGTTCTGGCGTTGCCCGAAGGCTTGCGCATCGCGCTGTCTCTGGCACTGGCCGGCATAGGCCTTGGCTTCGATATCTTGGGATTGCTGGCGTTCAGAAAGGCGAAAACCACCATCAATCCGCTGCAGCCCGAGCGCAGCACGCAGATCGTCAGCACAGGGGTGTATCGCGTCACGCGCAACCCCATGTACCTGGGCATGGCGTTGATGCTGCTTGGGCTGGCGGTGTACCTCGCGTCGCCCTGGGCCTTGCTGGGTCCGCTGGCCTTTGCGGCCTACCTCACGCGGTTCCAGATTCGGCCAGAAGAGCAGGCACTCACTGCGCGCTTTGGTGCGGCCTACACCACGTACTGCGCGCAGGTACGCCGCTGGCTTTGAAAACGGGGGTCTGACCCCATTCATGCTTGCTTGGCGCGCAGGCCCTGGGCCAGGGCGCCGAGGGCAATGCCGGCCAGCGCCCACAGCAGCATCCAGTTGCCGGTACCCAGGCCGGCAATGGCCGGGCCGGGGCAGACACCGCAAAGGCCCCAGCCAATGCCAAACAGCGCCGCGCCGCGCAGGGTGTCGCCGTTCCACACACTGGCGTGGTGGTGGAAGCGGTTTCCGAGCAGCGGGCGCGAGAGCAGGCGCGGCGCCAACTGGTAGGCCAAGAGCGTCACCCCCATGGCACCGCCCATCACCAGCATCAGCCCGAAGTCCTGAAAGCGCAGAAAACTCAGCACCACCTCGGGCTGCACCATGGTGGAGATGGCCAGACCAAAGCCAAACAGCACACCCGCCGCCAACACGGACAGGAAACGCCGCAGGTTCATGGGTTGTGCGCTCATGCCAGCCACCGTGCAGCCAGGTTGGCCGTGAGGAAGGCGGTCGCCATGAAGGTGAGCACGGCCAAAAGCGAAGGCCATTGCAGCGAGCCCAGCCCACAGATGCCGTGGCCCGAGGTGCAGCCATTGCCCAGCCGCGCGCCGTAGCCCACCAAAACACCGCCCAGCAGCAAACGCCACGCCGGCACGTCCGTGGTTTGCGGTGCGGCACCAGCAACCACCAGCCACCACAGCAACGCGCCGAGCACCAGCCCGAGCGCAAAAACCAGCCGCCAGTTGCGCGATTCGGTGAACCTGGCTTGCTGGAAGAAGGGCCGCTGCAGCACAAACGACCAGGTCGATGAAAACACCGTGCTCATGCCGCCGACCAGGCCGGTGAGCAGGAACAACAGCGCCACGCCGCTGCCAATGAGCATGCCGCCGATCAGATAGTGCTGCCAGCCCAGGGGGAAAAGGGAAAGCGTCAGGTCCATGGTGCGCATTATCTGGCCGGGCTGCGCCTTGCCTGCGAAACCCGAAGCCATGGCCACCACGCCAATGCTGTGCCCGCACTGGTTGGTGCATAGGGCACGGCCAAGCGGCCCAAACACTATCGGCTGATGGCAGGGTGGCTCAAGATCAACGGCGGCAAAGCGCTGCCCGTTTCAAGCGCCAACCAGACCGTGCATTGACCGCTCCTGCAGCGCTCGGGTAGACCAGATGCAGGTGCATATACCGGGCATTTCCGGGCGAAACCGGCGCTTGCCCATGCCATACTGTTTCCAGCGCTTTGGTCTGCTGCATCCCCCATGAAAACCCACATCGGCCGTTTTGAGCTCAAGCGATTGCTGGGGCAGGGCTCGCAGGCACAGGTCTGGCTGGCTTTTGACCCGCGCCTGGAGCGTGAGGTCGCGATCAAGCAGATGGTGCCCGTTCCAGAACGTGAGGCCTCTGCCGTTCAGCAATGGCTGCAGGCGGCGCGCGGTGTCAGCCGCCTGACGCACCCCAACATCGTCCCCTTGTTTGAAGCCGAGGAGCACGAAGGCCAGCCCTACCTGGTGTTTGAATATGTTCCCGGCCAGACCTTGGCCGAGCGTCTGGCAGCACAGGGCGCCATGGGTGCTGGTGAGGCAGTGTCCGTTCTGCAGGAGGTGCTTGCCGCGCTGGTGGCAGCACATGCCGCGGGGGTGGTGCATGGCAACCTCAAGCCCTCCAACGTGATGCTCGACGCCGACGGGCGGGCCAAAGTCATGGATTTTGGCGTTGCGCCGCGTGGCAAGCTCGCGCACACAGGCTTGAGAGCGCTCGGCCCCGCCGGGAGCACCGACGCGGTGGCGGCGCAGGAAAATGCCGCTGGGGTGGATATTTACGGCGCAGGACTTTTGCTGGCCGAAATGCTCTGGGGCAGACCAGTGGGTGAGGGCAAGGCTTCTTTGAAAGCCTGGCAACGCGCTGCTGCGACGCCATTGCAGTTGCCCGCAGGCCTGCTGGACGCGCTGGACGAAACGCTGCGGGCCATTCTGTTGTGCGCCACGTCCGTCGATGCCGAGCAGCGCTACGAGAGCGCGCAGGCGTTTCTCGATGCGCTGTGCAATTGGTCTGGCGCGAACTTGGCGGAAACGCAACCCGCTGGCGGCGCCACGCAAAACAGCACGCTCGAATTCTTGCTGCGCCGCATGCGCAGCAAAAGCGACTTTCCGGCGCTGTCCGAGTCCATTGGCAAGATCCAGAACATGGCGACTTCCGACAAGGAAAGCGTCAGCAGCGTGACCAATGAAATCCTGAAAGACGTGGCGCTGACCAACAAGTTGCTGCGCATGGTCAACAGCGCGTACTACGCACGCGGCAGCAGCATTGGTACGGTGTCGCGCGCGGTGAGTCTGGTGGGACTGAACAATATTCGCAACATGGCGCTCAGCCTGGTGCTGCTGGAGCACATGCAGGACAAGGCCAACGCCCAGATCCTGAAGGAAGAGTTCCTGCGCGCCTTGATGGCGGGCTCTGTCGCGGCAGAGTTCGGTCGCTTCCCCACAGAACGCGAAGAAGCCTTTATCGGCGCCTTGTTCCAGAACCTGGGGCGCCTGCTGGCGCAGTTTTATTTCCCGGAGGAGGCGGCCGAGATTCGCAAACTGGTCTCGGCGCCGCTTGATCCGGTGGAGGAGGATGTAGCGTCCAGCCGACTTCTGGGTATTTCGTACGAAGCGCTTGGCCTTGGGATATCCAAGGCATGGAACCTGCCCGAGAGCATTCGGCGGTGCATCGTGCGACCTATCGGTGCGCCGGCTGGCAGGGCGCACACCGATACGCTTGAGCGGCTGCGCTGGAGCGCGCGCGCCGCCAACGACATGGCCGACGCCATGCTGCACAGTGACCCCGAGGAGGTCGAGGTGCGCATTGCCCGGGTGGCCCAGACCTACGCCAGAACGCTGGGGCTTACCGTGACGGCTGTGCAGGCTGCGACGGCTACCGCGCGCAAGAGGCTGGTGGAACGGGCGCAGGCGATGGACATCCGTGTGGGCGCCCATTCGCCCGCAGCACCATTGCTGCAGACACCCGAGGGTGCCTCGGGTCAGGTGGTGGTAGCGCCCAGCGATGGGCACGATGCGCTTGCAGAAACGGAGCTGCAGGCCACCCAAAGAGTGCCGGCCTCCGTCGGGCTGGAGTCGCACGGCAGGGCGCAGGTCGCTGAAATTCTGGCTGCCGGCATCCAGGACATCACCAACGCCATGGTCGAAGAGTTCAAGCTCAGCGACGTGCTGCGCATGATTCTCGAGACCATGTTCCGCGCGCTGGATTTCCACCGCATCGTGTTCTGCATGCGCGAGGCCAAAGGCGACACGCTGACGGGCCGCTTCGGGCTGGGCCTGGGCGTGGAGGGTGTGGTCAAGCAGTTTCGTGTGCCCATGGACAAGGTCGGCGATCAGACCGACCTGTTTGCCACCATCTGCGCCAAGGGCGCCGACACGTTGATTACCGACGCCAGCGCCACCCGCATCGCCGAGCGCCTGCCCGACTGGTACCGCAAGGCGGTTGACGCCCCAAGCTTTCTCATCCTGCCGCTGCAGCTCAAGGGGCGTGCGTTCGGCATGATTTATGCCGACAAGGCAGAGCAGGGCAGCCTGGTGGTCGACGAGAAAGAGCTGTCCTTGCTGCGCACCTTGCGCAACCAGGCGGTGATGGCGTTTCGCCAGGCGTCGCCGTAAGCACGGGCGAGATGCCGGGCCGCGCCGTTGGGCGCCAGGGTGCCGCCGACCGCTTGCTGCGGGCGCATTCTCGGACCGCTGCAACGCGTTTGCGGATGCCGTATGGTGTGGCCAACGCCTCCTGGCCAAATCGAGATTTCTTTTGCAGCTGACCGACTTTTCTCCCCTGGACTTTCTGGCGACGCTTGAACCCTGGCTGCAGGCGCTGATCGGCATGGTGGCCTTGCTGGTGGCGGCCATTGCTTTGCGCCTGCTTGCGCTGTGGGTGCTCAAGCCGGTGCTGCGCCGCGTGCGCCGGCGCGCCAATGCCTGGCCTACCGATATCCTGCTGGACGACGCCGTGCTGGTGCTGTTTGCGCGCATGCTGCCGTGGGCAGTGGTGCAGCGCGGCGTCGAGCTGGTTCCGCACCTCAACACCACCGTAGCCACCGTGGTCAGCAACGTCGCCATGGCGCTGATCGCCCTCCTGGCGGTGCGCATGCTGATGGCGATGCTCGACGCGCTCCTGGCCCTGCAGCAAAAAGGCAGTGCCGAAGACGCAGACCAGGCCTCGGCGCACCGGGTACGTTCCATCAAGAGCTATGTGCAATTGGGCAAGCTGATGCTGATGCTGGCTGGCGCCATCATTGCCGTGGCCGTGCTGATGGACCGCTCGCCGCTGATCGTACTCTCGGGCCTGGGCGCGATGTCGGCGGTGCTGATGCTGGTGTTCAAGGACACCATCCTGTCCTTCGTCGCCGGGGTGCAACTGGCCAGCAACGATATGCTGCGCGTGGGCGACTGGATCGAGATGCCCAAGGAAAACGCCGACGGCGCGG
>JAUCDU010000163.1:0-6377 GCA_034674825.1 Giesbergeria sp. | reverse complement strand
ATGGGCGTGATGGAGATGAGCCACCGGGGCAAGGAATTCATCTCCATCTACGAAGCAGCCGAAGCCGGTTTTCGCAGCCTGCTGGCGGTGCCACCGGAGTTCAAGATTCTGTTCATGCAGGGTGGCGGCCTGGCCGAAAACGCCATCGTGCCGCTGAACCTCTCGCGCGCAGCGGGCGTCGATGTCGTGGTGACGGGCAGCTGGAGCCAGAAGTCGCAGAAGGAGGCACGCAAGTACGCGGCCGAGGTGAACATCGTCGCCTCGGGCGAAGCAAGCGGCTTCACCACGCTGCCCGACCCAGCCACCTGGACGCCCAGCGTGGGCGCCAGCTACCTGCACATCTGTAGCAACGAAACCATCCACGGCGTGGAATTCCATGCATTGCCCGACTTGCGCGCGCTGGGCTCGGACGCGCCGCTGGTGGTCGATTTTTCGTCGCATGTGGCCTCGCGCCCGGTCGATTGGTCGCGCGTCGGCCTGGCCTTTGGCGGCGCGCAGAAAAACCTGGGCCCGGCGGGCCTGACCATCGTCGTGGTGCGCGAAGACCTCATTGGCCAGGCGCTGCCGTCCTGCCCAAGCGCCTTCGATTACAAGCTGGTGGCCGACAACCACTCCATGTACAACACCCCGCCCACCTGGGGCATTTACATGGCAGGCCTGACTTTTTCCTGGCTGGCCGAGCAAACCGAAGGCGATGCGCGCGGCATCGCAGCCATGGAGCGGCGCAACATCGCCAAGGCCAAGCTGCTGTACGACGCCATCGACAACTCGCAGCTGTACTACAACAAAGTGGCGCACAACTGCCGCTCACGCATGAACGTGCCCTTTCTTTTGCGCGACGAATCGCTGAACGCCGCCTTTCTTGCCGGGGCTGGCGAACGCGGTTTGCTGCAACTCAAGGGCCACAAATCGGTCGGCGGGATGCGCGCCAGCATTTACAACGCCATGCCTATCGAGGGTGTCCAGGCCTTGGTGGACTACCTGCACGAATTCGAAACAACCCGCGCATGAGCTCAGCTACACCACCCGCCCAGAACGCAGTCGCTTCGCCCGATCTGGCCAGCCTGCGCGTGCAGATCGACAACATTGATCAGCAGATGCTGACGCTGCTGAACCAGCGCGCCTTGGTCGCCGAGCGTGTTGGCGAGGTGAAAAAGCGCGAGGGCACACCATTCTTTCGACCTGATCGCGTGGCGCAGGTCATCGAAAAGGTCGTCCGTGCCAACCCTGGTCCCTTGCGCGCCGGGCATGTCTCGGCCATCTGGCGCGAAATCATGTCGGCTTGCCTGGCACTCGAATCACCCCAGCGCGTCGCAGTGCTTGGCCCGGCGGGAACGTTCTGCGAGCAGGCGGCACTTGAATTCTTCGGCGGCGCGGCCGACATCGTCTACTGCGCCAACTTCGACGAGGTTTTCCACGCCACCGCTTCGGGGAAAGCGCAGTTTGGCGTCGTTGGCGTAGAAAATTCAGTCGAAGGCGTGGTCACGCGCTCGCTCGACCTGTTCCTGCACACCCCCACGCATGTGGTGGGTGAAGTCAGCCTGCTGGTGCGTCACAACCTGCTGCGCACAAGCGCTTCTGTCGAGGGCATCGAGGCTGTGCTGGCGCACCCGCAGGCCCTTGCTCAGTGCCAGGCCTGGCTGTCCAAGCACCTGCCGCACGCAGAGCGGCGGCCGGTATCGAGCAACGCCGAAGGCGCACGACTGGCCGCTGGCGACCCCAAGCTCGCAGCCCTGGCAAGCGAGCGCGCGGCGACGCAGTTTGGCCTGCACATCGTCGCGCACGCCATACAGGACGATGCCTACAATCGCACGCGTTTTGCCGTCATCTGCCTGCCGCAAACGCTGGAAACGCCGCCTCCGTCAGCCCGTGATTGCACCAGCCTGATCGTCTCGGTGCCCAACAAACCAGGCGCAGTGCACGACTTGCTGGTGCCACTCAAGAACCACGGGGTCTCGATGACGCGGTTCGAGTCGCGCCCGGCGCGCACCGGCCAGTGGGAATACTATTTCTATATCGACATCGAAGGCCATCCCAGCCTGCCCCATGTCGCGGCAGCCCTGGCGGAATTGCGCAGCCTGAGCGCGTTCTACAAGGTGCTGGGCACTTACCCGGTGACGCCATGAAGCATGCAGCGACTCTCAAGAGGCAATCTCATGTTTGAACAACTCGGCTTGATTGGTTGCGGCCTGATGGGCGGCTCCTTTGCGCTGGCGCTCAAGCGGGCGGGCCTGGTCAAACGCGTCGTGGGCTACAGCAAATCGCCCTCCACCACCGACCGGGCCCGCCAACTCGGCGTGATTGACGTGGAAGCGCCTTCGGCGCTGCTTGCTGTGGCCGGCGCGGACATCGTGCTGGTGGCCGTGCCGGTCTCTGCCACCGAGGCCACCCTCAAGTCCATACGCCATTTGGTGACGCCCCAGATGCTCATCATGGACGTTGGTTCCACCAAATCCGACGTGGTACAGGCCGCACGCCGCGCACTGCGCGATCAGGTGGGATCCTTCGTGCCCGCGCACCCCATCACCGGGCGCGAGGTCTCGGGCGTTGAGCACGCCGACGCCGAGCTTTACGGCGGACGCCAGATCATCCTCACGCCGACCGAGCGCACCTTCACCGCCCAATTGCAGCAGGCCGAGGCCGTGTGGACGGCACTCGGTTGCCGGGTTACCAGCATGTCGCCCGAAGCGCACGACGAAGCCTTTGCCGCCGTCAGCCACCTTCCCCACTTGCTGGCCTTTTCGATGGTCAACAGCATCATTGGCCAGCAGCAGGCGGACACACTGCTCTCTCTTGCCGGCCCCGGGTTTCGCGATTTCACCCGCATTGCTGCAAGCGACCCCAAGATGTGGCGCGATGTGTTGTTGGCCAATCGCGACGAACTGCTCGCGCAATCAAAGTTGTTCCAACAGGCGCTCTCGACGCTTGAAACCGCCATCCGCGAAGACAACGCGCAAAAGCTGGAAGACATGCTGACCCTGGCCAGCGAGACGCGCACGCATTGGCGCATGGGTGCGCAGAGAGCGAAACCCCCCTGAGCGGCTGCGCCGCTTCCCCCGCGGGGGACGACGCCAGCGCGGCGGGGCGGCCCTTGCGCGGCGTCTGCTGGTCTGGGCCGCGCACATTGCATAGCCTATAGCTCACACGACCAACCTGATGTACAGCACCGCATTTCTCGATATCCCTGCACTCGCCTCGGCGGGCGGCACGGTTCAACTGCCTGGCTCCAAGAGCATTTCGAACCGCGTGCTGCTGCTCGCGGCGCTGAGCAGCGGCACCACGCTGGTGCACGATCTGCTCGATTCGGACGACACCCGCGTCATGCTGGACGCCCTGCGCGCGCTCGGCTGTCGGATCGAGCAGACCACTGGCGAGACCAGCATCACCGGCGTTGGCGACAGCCGCCCGGCCCTTCCTCTGCAGCTTTTTCTGGGCAACGCCGGTACCGCCATGCGCCCGCTTGCCGCCGCGCTCGCCCTGCTGGGCGGCGACTTCACGCTCGATGGCGTGGCCCGGATGCGCGAGCGCCCGATTGGCGACCTGGTCGATGCGCTGCGCCAGCTGGGCTGCCGCATCGACTACCTGGGCACCGAGGGCTACCCGCCGCTGCACATTGCGCAGGGATCCGGCGTGCCGGCCTTGGCGCTGGACCAGCCGGTACGCGTGCGCGGCGATGTTTCCAGCCAGTTCCTGACTGCTCTGCTGATGGCACTGCCGCTGGCGGCAAAGCAGCAGGACGTGGTGATCGAGGTCGTGGGCGAGCTCATCTCCAAGCCCTACATCGCGATCACGCTGGCGCTGTTGGCGCGCTTTGGCATCGAAGTCGAAAACGGGCATTGGCAGCGCTTTCGCATCCCGGCGGGCAGCCGCTACCAATCGCCGGGCAGCATCCATGTCGAAGCCGACGCCTCTTCTGCTAGTTATTTCATAGCGTTAGGCGCAATTGCAGCAAGCGCTGAGGGCCAAAAAGGCATAAAAATCTGTGGCGTAGGGCTCGATTCCATTCAGGGAGACATCCGTTTCCTCGACGCGGCGCAGGCCATGGGCGCGCGCGTCAGCGGCGGGCCCAACTGGCTCGAGGTCGAGCGCGGCGCCTGGCCGCTCAAGGCGATTGACCTCGACTGCAACCACATCCCCGACGCCGCGATGACACTCGCCGTGATGGCGTTGTACGCCGACGGCCCGACGCTGCTGCGCAATATTGCCAGCTGGCGCGTAAAGGAAACCGACCGCATCGCCGCGATGGCAACGGAGCTGCGCAAGCTCGGGGCAGCGGTGGAGGAAGGCGCGGACTTCATCCGCATCGCACCGCCCGCATCGCCGCAGCACTGGACGACGGCCAGCGTTCACACCTATGACGACCACCGCGTGGCGATGTGCTTCTCGCTCGCCGCCTTCAACCCCGCCGGCCTTCCAGTGCGCATCGAAGACCCACGCTGTGTCGCCAAAACTTTCCCGGACTATTTCGAAACCCTGTTCACCGTGGTGCACCCGGCAGCTGCTGGCATTCCGGTGATCTGCATCGACGGCCCAACGGCTTCGGGCAAGGGCACGGTCGCGGCGCAAGTGGCCAAGACACTCGGCTACCACCTGCTCGACTCGGGCTCCATTTACCGGGTTGCAGGGCTTGCCGCGCGGCAGGCCGGGCTCGCCATAGCCCCCGAGAACGAAGCCGCCATCGCCGGCCTGGCGCGCGGCATGACGCTGCGCTTTGACCACGAACGAATCCTGCTGGCCGGCGTGGACGTGAGCGACGCCATCCGCACCGAGCAGGCAGGCATGGACGCCTCGATGGTGTCTGCGCTGCCGCAGGTACGCACGGCGGTGGTCGAATTGCAGCTTGCGTTTCGCGCCCTGCCCGGCCTGGTGGCCGACGGCCGCGATATGGGCACGGTGATCTTCCCCGGTGCGATGCTGAAGGTATATCTGTTCGCCAGCGCCGAGCGGCGCGCCGAGCGCCGCTACCAGCAATTGCTTGCTCGCGGAATAAGCGCTAAAATAGCCGACCTTCGCGCAGACCTCGAGGCCCGCGACGCACGCGACATGAACCGCAGCGTTGCCCCTTTGAAGCCCGCGCAGGATGCGCTGATGCTGGACAACTCCGACCTCACGGCCAATCAGGCTGTGGCCCAGGTGCTGGACGCCTGGCAGCAGCGCCAGCCCTTTGCGCAGCAACGCGCACCCGGCTGAAAACCGGGGCCCGCAAGGCCCCACCCCGTTCCACTTGGTCCCTAGAACGCGCCGCAGCGCACCGACCAGGTGGTTGTTTCACCCTAACCCACGGCCTACGCCGTACCCCAACCACCACGGGCAGCCTTTCAAACCGCAGCAATGGTGCTGCAGTCAACCTGCACGTGGCAAGGAAACACATGTCTGAATCTTTTGCCGACCTTTTCGAAGAATCCTTGCAACGCACCGAGATGCGCCCGGGCGAAGTCATCACCGCTGAAGTTGTGCGCGTCGAGCACAGCTTTGTCGTGGTCAACGCCGGTCTCAAGTCCGAAGCCTACGTGCCGATCGACGAGTTCAAGAACGACAAGGGCGAAGTTGAAGTCCAGGTGGGCGACTTCGTGTCGGTTGCCATCGGCTCTATCGAAAACGGTTACGGCGACACCATCCTCTCGCGCGACACGGCCAAGCGCCTCGCCTCGTGGATGAGCCTGGAAAAAGCCCTGGAATCCGGCGAATTCGTCACCGGCACCACCAGTGGCAAGGTCAAGGGCGGCCTGACGGTGCTGGTCAACGGCATCCGCGCCTTCCTGCCCGGTTCCCTGATCGACACGCGCCCGGTCAAGGACCTGACGCCTTACGAAAACAAGACGCTTGAGTTCAAGGTCATCAAGCTCGACCGCAAGCGCAACAACGTGGTGCTGTCGCGCCGTGCCGTTGTCGAAGCCTCGATGGGCGAAGAGCGCGAGAAGCTCATGTCCACCCTCAAGGAAGGCGCGATCGTCCAGGGCGTGGTCAAGAACATCACCGAATACGGCGCGTTTGTGGACCTCGGCGGTATCGACGGCCTGCTGCACATCACCGACATGGCATGGCGCCGCGTCCGCCACCCCAGCGAAGTGGTCACCGCCGGCCAGGAACTTACCGCCAAGATCCTCAAGTTCGACACCGAGAAGAACCGTGTCTCGCTCGGCCTCAAGCAAATGGGCGACGACCCGTGGATGGGCGTCTCCCGCCGCTACCCACAGAGCACGCGCCTGTTCGGCAAGATCACCAACATCGCCGACTACGGCGCGTTCGTGGAACTCGAGCCCGGCATTGAAGGCCTGGTGCACGTCTCCGAGATGGACTGGACCAACAAGAACATCGCTCCTTCCAAGCTGGTCACCCTGGGCGACGAAGTCGAAGTCATGGTCCTCGAGATCGAC
>JAUCDU010000162.1:0-6380 GCA_034674825.1 Giesbergeria sp. | reverse complement strand
TCCAGGCAGCGTGACAGATGAGACGGATACGGCTTCGTCCAACAGTCGCGGCGGGGCCACGCGGGCGGTTTGCAGCGCAATGAAACGCTCAATCACGAGCGCCAATGCGAGCACCGAGCAGGCGACCAAGGGCCAGATCGGCCAGCCTGCGGCTTGTATGATGGACAGCAATTCTCTCTCCGCACGTGTTCGGGCAAGCTGGGCATTATGAACCAGCTTTTCGGTCACTTTGGTCACGCATCCGCTCTGCCGGCCCGGTTGCTGTTAGCCCACAGATCTTGTGGATAACTTTGTGGGTAAGTCAGTGCCGGCTACCCGCAACGTGGCGTCAATGCGTGATCACAACACTTTGCTGATTTTTTAATCAATAAAAAACATAATAAAATCAATGCGTTGCACGTACTTACGGCGTTCTGAAGCGATTTGCAAAAAATGGCTTTGCCAAGCACCCGCTCGGTTGGATCTGTGGAGTACTGCGGTGCAGCAAGTCCCTGAGAGTCCCGCCAACGCTGGTTTTTGCGCTCATGTTTGATAGCAAGGCTGACACGATCCAGGAGCGGGTCTGGGATGTCGGGGCGCTGTGCCGCGCCGTCGGTGATGCGTTGGCGGCACGCTTCAATCCGGTAGCGGTGCGAGGAGAAATTTCCGGGTTTTCCCGGGCTTCCAGCGGCCATTGCTATTTCTCGCTCAAGGATGCCGGTGGGCAGATTCGCTGCGCCATGTTCCGCCGGGCTGCGGGGCTGCTCGATTTCACTCCCAAGGACGGCGACAGCGTGGAATTGCGCGGCCGCCTGGCCGTGTACGAGCAGCGCGGCGACTTGCAGCTGGTCGTCGAGCAGCTCCAGCTCGCTGGGCAAGGGGCGCTGTTCGAGCAGTTCGTTCGCTTGAAGGCCCGGCTGGAGCAGGAGGGGCGGTTTGATGTGGCCCGCAAGCGCCCGCTGCCGCTGACGCCGCGCGGCATCGGCTTGGTGACTTCTCCAGGCGCGGCGGCGCTGCACGATGTGGTGAGCGCGCTGCGCCGGCGCGTGCCCCACATCCCGGTATTGCTGGTGCCGGCCCAGGTGCAGGGCGCTGACGCGCCGCGGACGCTGGTGGCGGCACTGCAGCAGCTCTATGCGCTGGCGGCGAAGCCTCCCGTCGGCGAGGCCCCGGCAATTGATGTCATTGTGTTGGTGCGCGGCGGTGGCTCGCTGGAAGACCTTTGGGCCTTCAACGATGAAACGCTGGCACGCACCGTGGTGCAAAGCCCGGTGCCGCTGATCTGCGGTGTCGGCCACGAAACGGATTTCAGCATTGCCGACTTCTGCGCCGACCTGCGCGCGCCCACGCCCACAGCGGCAGCCGAATTGGTATCGGCGCCGCGCGAATCCTGGCTACAGGCGCTGGGGCAGATGCAGCAGCGCTTGCGCGACGCACTGGAGCGCCAGCTCGATCAACGCCATTTGCGGCTCGACCAGGCCGCCGGACGCCTTGGCCGACCGTCGCATCGCGCCGCCAGTGAGCGCTTGGGGCTGGCGCGCCTGGCCCAGCGGTTGCAGCATGCAATGCTCCTGAAAATGCAGCAAGAAGTGCACAAGGTGAAAGCGCTGGAGACCAATTTCCCTCAAAAATTCAAGGCAACCACGATGGCCCATGCCCAGCAACTGGCCAACGCCGCGCTGCGCCTGGAGTTGCTGGACCCGCAGTTGGTACTGCAACGTGGCTACGCACTGTTGCAAACACCCGAAGGCGCCTTGGTGCGCAGCGTGCGCCAGGCGCCGCCCGCCACTGCCTTGCGTGCCCGGCTCTCCGATGGCGAGATTGACCTGACGGTGGTTCCGCCGCGTCTCCTGTAGGACAAAGCCGCCATTCGCCTGTGCCGGCAGGGAGATAAGCAGCTGTCGCAACACTGGCGCCGCGATGTTTCTAGAATGCCTGGTGAAGTCCGCGCGGTTCGCGCACCCATAACAAGCAATTTCAAAGGAGCCCACATGCAACACACGCTTCCCCCTCTGCCATACGCCATCGACGCGCTTGCGCCTCACTACAGCCAGGAAACGCTGGAGTTTCACCACGGCAAGCACCACAAAGCCTATGTCGACAACCTGAACAAGCTGCAAGAAGGCACGGAATACGCGGACATGTCGCTCGAGCAGATTGTCAAGAGCGCCAATGGCGGCATCTACAACAACGCCGCGCAAATCTGGAACCACAGTTTCTTCTGGAATTGCATGAAGCCCTCGGGCGGCGGCGCTCCTTCGGGCGCGCTGGCAGCAGCCATTGACGCCAAGTTTGGCTCCTATGCTGCCTTCAAGGAGGCCTTCGTCAAGTCAGCTGCGGGCAACTTTGGCTCGGGCTGGACCTGGCTGGTGAAGAAGCCCGATGGCAGCGTGGACATCGTCAACACGGGCGCAGCCGGTACGCCGCTGACGGGAACCGACAAGGCTTTGCTCACCGTCGACGTCTGGGAGCACGCCTATTACATCGACTACCGCAATGCTCGGCCCAAGTTCCTTGAGGCCTTCCTTGAGCACCTGGTGAACTGGAAGTTCGCCGAGACCAACTTCGCTTGATCGATTGGGCGTTGCGGCGCCCTGCTATGCAGCGCCGCCGCTTCCTGCACGAAGGGCCTTGAGAGCAATCTTTGGGCCCTTTTTCACGGGCGCAAAATTTCGTACCGTAATATTCACTTGCAAACCCGCCGATCTCGCATTTTTGCCATTCGCCAAATTCGGCAATACCTGACAGAACGACGTTCACCGGGCCATGGCTTCGCTGTGCCGCCCTTGTTTTTTGTTTACCGAGAGAAGAGATGAGCGCTCAACAACCCACCATCCTCTACACGTTGACGGACGAAGCGCCGCGCCTGGCCACGGCTTCCTTTCTGCCGATCGTGCGCAGCTTCACCGCGCCAGCCGGCATACGCGTGGATGAAACCGACATTTCGGTCGCAGCCCGCGTGCTGGCTGCTTTCCCCGAGCGCCTGACAGACGCGCAAAGAGTGCCCGACACGCTGGCCGAACTGGGTGCGAAGACGCTGCAAGCCGATGCGAACATCATCAAGCTGCCCAACATCAGCGCCTCGGTGGGCCAGTTGATTGCCTGTATCAAGGAACTGCAGGGAAAAGGCTACGCCATTCCCGACTTCCCCGAAGACCCCAAAACCGACGAGGAAAAGGACATCCGTGCGCGCTATGCCAAGTGCATTGGCAGCGCCGTGAATCCGGTGCTGCGCGAGGGCAATTCGGACCGCCGCGCACCGCGCGCCGTAAAGGAATATGCGCGCAAGCACCCGCATTCGATGGCCGAGTGGAGCCAGGCCTCACGCTCGCATGTCTCGCACATGCACCGGGGTGACTTTTATGCGGGTGAAAAATCGCTGACGCTGGACGCCGCCTGCGACGTGAAGATGGAGCTGACGACCAAAGCCGGCCAGACCATCGTGCTCAAGCCCAAGGTGTCGCTCAAGGCTGGCGAAATCATCGACAGCATGTTCATGAGCAAAAAGGCGCTGGTCGAGTTCTATGAAAACGAGATTGACGACGCGTACAAGACGGG
This sequence comes from Giesbergeria sp., assembly GCA_034674825.1. Taxonomy (GTDB): domain Bacteria; phylum Pseudomonadota; class Gammaproteobacteria; order Burkholderiales; family Burkholderiaceae_C; genus Simplicispira. The sequence goes on along the minus strand of JAUCDU010000162.1, from coordinate 2,843 downwards.
CGTGATGTTCTCCCTGCACGTCAAGGCCACCATGATGAAGGTCTCGCACCCCATCGTGTTTGGCCACTGCGTGAAGATCTTCTATAAGGACGCTTTCGCCAAACACGGCAAGCTGTTTGAGGAGCTGGGCGTGAACGTCAACAACGGCATGGCCAACCTGTACGAAAAGGTCGCCACGCTGCCCACTGCCCAGCGCGAAGAAGTGCTGAAAGACCTGCACGCCTGCCACGAAGGCCGCCCAGAGTTGGCCATGGTGGATTCGGCCAAGGGCATCACCAACTTCCATTCGCCCAACGACATCATCGTGGACGCATCCATGCCCGCCATGATCCGAAATGGCGGCAAGATGTGGGGCGCCGATGGGCGCCTGAAAGACGTCAAAGCGGTGATGCCCGAGTCGACCTTTGCCCGCATCTACCAGGAGATGATCAACTTCTGCAAGTGGCACGGCAACTTCGACCCGCGCACCATGGGCACCGTGCCCAACGTCGGGCTGATGGCGCAGCAGGCCGAGGAATACGGCTCGCACGACAAGACCTTCGAAATCCAGGAGGACGGCGTGGCCAACATCGTCGATCTGGCCACCGGCAAAGTGCTGCTGTCGCAAAACGTGGAGCAGGGCGATATCTGGCGCATGTGCCAGGTCAAGGACGCTCCGATTCGCGACTGGGTCAAGCTCGCCGTCACCCGCGCCCGCAACTCGGGCATGCCCGCAGTTTTCTGGCTGGACCCGTACCGCCCGCACGAAGCCGAACTGATCAAGAAGGTGGAGACTTACCTTAAAGACCACGACACCACCGGCCTGAATATCCAGATCATGAGCCAGGTGCGCGCCATGCGCTACACGCTGGAGCGCGTGAATCGCGGCCTCGACACCATCTCGGTGACCGGCAACATCCTGCGCGACTACCTGACCGACCTTTTCCCCATCATGGAACTGGGCACCAGCGCCAAGATGCTCTCCATCGTGCCCCTGATGGCGGGCGGCGGCATGTACGAAACCGGTGCCGGTGGCTCTGCGCCCAAGCATGTGCTGCAGCTGGTCGAGGAAAACCACCTGCGCTGGGATTCTCTGGGTGAGTTTCTGGCACTGGCCGTGTCGCTGGAAGATCTGGGCCTCAAGACCGGCAATGCCCAGGCCACGGTGCTGGCGCAGACGCTGGACGCAGCGACCGGCAAGCTGCTGGAAAACAACAAGAACCCGTCCCCCAAGACCGGGCAGCTCGACAACCGAGGTAGCCAGTTTTATCTGGCCTTGTACTGGGCGCAAGCGCTGGCGGCACAAACCGACGACGCAGCACTGGCGGCCAAATTTGCTCCGCTGGCGGAGAAGCTCGCTGCAGGCGAGCAGGCCATCGTGGCCGAACTCGAGGCGGTGCAAGGCAAGGCGGTGGATATTGGCGGCTATTACCAGCCCGACCTGGACAAACTCAACGCCGTCATGCGCCCGAGCGATACCCTCAACGCGGCCCTGGCCTCCATGCAGAGCTGAGCTTCGCGACCGCACTTCTGCCACGTCGGGGCCAACGCCCCGAGGTCTGGTAAGGGCCACAGTAAAAAGGCCGGCCCATCGATGCGGATGGGCCGGCCTTTTCGTGTGGTGGCTACCAGATTGGTGCCGTGATGTCAGGGTCGCGCAGAAAAAGGTGCGCCGCTCAGTTTGCTGCCAGCCTTGAGGTGCTTCTGAGAAAACCAGCCTTGGTTCATTTCGAGCACATAGCGCACCGGCTTCTTCGAGCAGTGCGAGGCTTCAGACAGGGGCTCCATGTCTGCCAGATTGACGATGCTTCCGTCGTCGGCAACGAATGCCGCCGTCAGCGGCAGCAGCGTATTTTTCATCCAGAAGCACTGGACTCCCGGCTGCTCGAAAATGAACAGCATGCCTTCCTGGGGCGGCATGGACTTGCGGTGCATCAGGCCGATCTGGCGCTGGGCAGCGGTTTGGGCTACCTGTGCGTCGATGCGGTGCATGCCCGCAGTGAGCTCGACGCGTGCCAGATCCATCTGCGGCGCCTGTTGCGCGTGGGCACAGGCGAAACCTGTGAGCAGCGCCAGCAGCGCCAGGTGCCGGGGAAATCGGGAAGTCAGGGAAAAGGCAGGCATCGACGCTCCAAGAAGCTGGTGTCACGTACGCGAGTGGGCGTAAAAAAGGCCCGTGCGTGGCGGGCCATTTTTAACCATGAGACGTGTCCCATACCGGCGACACGCAGTAAACCCCTCAGATGGCCTTGGCTGCTGCCTTGTGGGCTTTCTTCTTGGCAAGCTTTTTGTGGCTGGACTTGGCTACCTTGTGCGCCTTTGGAGCCTTCTTGGCTTCAGGCGCAGCAGCGGGCGCAGGGGCTGCTGCTGCAACAGGAGCAGGTGCAGCTACGGGCGCAGGTGCGACCACGGCGGCTGCAGGGGCAACCGTCTGAGCGTTGGCTGCGAACACGAAAAGGGTCGTTGCGAGGGCGGCAAGAAGTTTGTTCATAAGAACTTTCGAAGAAAGAGAAACGCCGGTTGTTTTGATGCTCCGCAAAGCTTGCGAAGCTAAACCACAACGGCACCGATACCCGGCCGTTGACAAGCATTTGGAAATTTCTTTGTAGCTAGAATTGAACGGCTTAGAGAGTTTTGCCTAATTTGCTGAAAGTTCTTCAGCCTTTATGGAGTTTGCGACCATGACCAGTTATCAGCACATCAAGGTTCCCGCCGAAGGCACAAAAATCACCGTCAATGCCGACATGTCCTTGAATGTGCCGGACCAGCCGATCATCCCTTTTATCGAAGGCGACGGCACGGGCGGCGACATCACCCCGGTGATGCTCAAGGTGGTCGATGCAGCCGTGGCCAAGGCCTACGGT
>JAUCDU010000161.1:0-6407 GCA_034674825.1 Giesbergeria sp. | reverse complement strand
AGGCGTGCGTTTGCAGAATGTCGAGGTAGCGTGCCAAGGCAAATTGCCGCCAGGCGCTGTTCACGCCCAGCACCGATACCACACAGATTTCTGACAATGCCAGCACGACGCGCTGGCGCAGGGCGTCGCTGCCGCCAATCAAGGCGCGCCAGACGGTGTTGTCGAGGCCGCGCTGGCTGAAGCGGAAGGTCTCTTCGCCGTAGCCGTTGGCGTAGAGCCACTCCACGTGGCTGGAGGTGGGCGGGGCGGCGAACTGCTCGTCCAGCCAGTCTTCCAGACGCCTGCCTGCGAGCGACTGGATGTCTCCCCGACCAGCCCCCAGCGTGGCCTGGCTCAGAAACAAGGCCGACTCTTCCTGGCTGCGGGTGGCGGGAAGGGCAGGGTTTGCTCCGGGATCGGGATCGCCAGGCAGCGCCCCCGGGTCGGTGTTTGCATCGCTGCCGCCGCCACAAGCTGCCAGAGAAAGCGCCGCAGCGATGGAGGCAGCGCTGGCCCCAGCGAGAGGCAGGGGTTGCGCCGCGGCTTGCGCAGGGGCGTCGAGGTCGTGGAGTGAGGTGTTCACGGCTGGGTAAGTAACGGAATCAAAACGTAGGACGAGTCTTACATGGCGGCTCTGCGGGCGCTGCAACACGTAATGCAAATCGAATAGTTTTGCCGTTGCTTACAAATGGTGCATTGGCTCCGTCAGCCCTTGGTCGCTCGGGTAATATTGCGGCCGCGTCGGCGGGCTTGCACAGCGCCAGCTTTCCGGCGCGCTACCCGCCTGCTCGCGCCCGCCAGCGGGTGTTTGCGCCAACGAGCGATTCGTGCGACTCAATTCCATCAAACTCTCCGGCTTCAAGTCGTTTGCCGATCCGACCAACTTCCTGCTGCCAGGGCAGCTGGTGGGTGTGGTCGGCCCCAACGGTTGCGGCAAGTCCAACATCATGGACGCCGTGCGCTGGGTGCTGGGCGAGTCCAAAGCCAGCGAGCTGCGCGGCGAGTCCATGCAGGACGTCATTTTCAGCGGTACCACGACGCGCAAGCAGGCCAGCCGCGCCAGCGTCGAGCTGGTGTTTGAAAACAACGACCACCGCGCCGGTGGCCAGTGGAACCAGTACGTCGAGATCGCCGTCAAGCGCGTGCTGACACGGGACGGCACCAGCAGCTACTACATCAACAACCAGCCGGTGCGCCGGCGCGACGTGCAGGACGTGTTCCTGGGCACGGGCCTGGGGCCGCGCGCCTACGCCATCATTGGCCAGGGCACGATCAGCCGCATCATTGAGAGCCGGCCCGAAGAGTTGCGCTTGTTCCTCGAAGAGGCCGCCGGCGTGTCGAAATACAAAGAGCGCCGCCGCGAAACCGAAAACCGCCTGCACGACACGCGCGAGAACCTCACCCGCGTCGAAGACATCCTGCGCGAACTGGGTGGCAACCTGGAACGCCTGGAAAAGCAGGCCGAGGTCGCGCAGCGCTACAAGGCCCTGAACGCCCAGGCCGAGTTGCGCCAGCAGCAGCAGTGGTTCTTGAAACGCGCCGACGCGCTCACCGAACAGGAGCGCGTGCGGCTCGACGGCCTGCAGGCAGTAAACGACCTTGAATCGCGCATGGCCGACCTGCGCCACGTCGAATCCGAGCTGGAAACCGTGCGCCAGGCGCATTACGCCGCCGGTGATCAGGTCAACCAGGCGCAGGGAAAACTCTACGAAGTGACAGCCGAAGTCGGACGCCTGGAAGCCGAAATCCGCTACGTGGTCGAAGGCCGCCAGCGCGTCGAGCAGCGCCTGGTGCAACTGGCCGCGCAGACGCAGGAGTGGGCCGACCGCAGCACCGCCGCCCAGGCCGAACTTGACAACCAGACCGGCGCAGGCGTCGACGCCGAGGAGCGCGCCGAAATGCTGGCCGCCCAGGTCGAAGAACAGGCCGCCTTGCTGCCCGACCTGGAAGATGCGCTGCGCAGCAGCCAGCGCGCTGCCGATGAGCAGCGCAATGCGGTTGGTCAGGTGCAGCAGCAAATTCAGGTGCTGGCGGCCGAGCAGCGCAGCCAGCAGGAGCAAAAGCGCCAGCAGGAGCAGCGCTTCGAGCGCCTGCGCGCCGACCGGAACGCCTTGGCTGCGCCCGATGAGGCGCGCCTCGCCAACCTGCAGCAGCAAGCAGATGCGGCGCGCGAGCTGGCGGACACCCAGGCCGCGCGCCTCGCTGAGCTGCAAGATTGCGTCCCGGCGCTTGACGACGAGCGCCGCACGCGCCAGCAGGCGGTCAACGCCGAGAGCGGACGTCTGGCCGAGCTGTCGGCGCGCATGGAAGCCCTCAAGGCGCTGCAGGAAAAGCTCAAGACATCGTCCAAGCTCCAGCCCTGGCTCGAGCGCCAGGGTCTGGCCGGCATGGCGGGGCTGTGGACGCGTATTCATATTGAAAGCGGCTGGGAAAACGCGCTCGAAGCGGCGCTGCGCGAGCGGCTCTCGGCCCTGGAAGTGGGCCGCCTGGAGACCGTGCGCGGCTTCCTCGGCCACAACGGCAACGAAGCGCCTCCCGCGCGCCTGGCGTTTTTCAGCCCACCGGTGGCGCCGCACGCAGCGGCGGCGTCGACCTTGCCGCGGCTCTCCAGCTTGCTGCGCGTGCCCGATGCTGGCTTGAGCGGCATCCTCGCCGAATGGCTGGAGGGCTGCTACACCGCGCCTACGCTGGATGAGGCGCTGGCGCAGCGCGATCGCCTGGCGCCCGGCGAAGCGATCTATGTGCCTGGCGGCCATGCCGTCACCGCGCACAGCGTGGGCTTTTATGCCCAGGACTCTGAGCAGGCGGGCCTGCTGGCGCGGGCCCAGGAAATCGAGCACCTGGAAAAGGAGCTGCGCGCCCAGGCGCTGATTCACGAAGAGGCCAGGAACGCCCTGGTGCGCGCCGAAGCCGCCTACCAGGACGGCGCCCAGCGTCTGGCGCAGCTGCGCCGTGAGGCGAGCGAGGCGCAAGGCCAGGCCCACGAGCTGCAGGTCGAGCACCTGCGCATGGCGCAGCTGGCCGAACAGGCGCGCGCCCGCAGTGCGCAAATTGAAGGCGATCTGGCCGAAGTCGAAGCCCAGCTGGCCGACTTGCAGGAGCGCGGCGCCACCGCAGAGGCGCGGTTCGAAGAGCTGGACATGCAGCTGGCCGACACCCAGGAGCGCCACGCGCAATTGGGCGAGCGCGTGATTGAAGCCGAGCGCAAGCTGGCCGAGTGCCGTGAGCAGCAGCGCAGCCTGGAGCGCCAGGCGCAAGAGGCAGTGTTCTCGCAGCGCAGCGCCGCCCAGCGCCGCGCCGAATTGGAGCGCACGCTGGCCACAGCCACCGCACAGGCCCAGGCGCTGGCCGAAGAGCGCGTGCGTGCCCAGGGCGAACTCGAGCGCCTGACCGATGCTGCGGCCCAAGGGGGCCTGCAACAGGCGCTGGCGAACAAGATGGAGCGCGAGCAGGCGCTGGCGGCCGAGCGCAGCCACTACGACGACCTCACCGCCCGCCTGCGCGGCAGCGACGAGCGGCGCATGCAATTGGAGCGCGCCTTGGAGCCGCTGCGCGCGCGCATCACCGAATTTCAGCTCAAGGAGCAGGCCGCGCGCCTGGGCCTGGAGCAGTACACGAACTTGCTGGCAGACGCCGAGGCCGACCTGGACGCGCTGGCCGGCTCAATTGCCGAGGGTGGCGTGCGACTGGCCGGCCTGCAAGGCGAAATCGACCGCCTGCAGCGCGAGATTGCCGCGCTCGGCGCCGTCAATCTTGCGGCGCTGGAAGAGCTGGCCGCCGCCAGCGAGCGCAAGCTGTTCCTGGATGCGCAAACCGCCGACCTGACCGAGGCCATGACCACGCTGGAAGACGCCATCCGCAAGATCGACGGCGAAACGCGCCAGCTGCTTTCAGGCACCTTTGATGCCGTCAACGAACATTTCGGCCGCATGTTCCCCGAGCTGTTCGGCGGTGGCAACGCGCGCCTGATCGTCACGGGGGATGAGATTCTCGATTCCGGCGTGCAGGTCATGGCGCAGCCGCCAGGCAAGAAGAACCAGACGATTCACCTGCTCTCTGGTGGCGAGAAGGCGCTCACCGCCATTGCGCTGGTGTTCGCCATTTTCCAGCTCAACCCGGCGCCGTTCTGCCTGCTGGACGAGGTCGATGCGCCGCTGGACGACGCCAACACCGAGCGCTACGCTCGCCTGGTGACCAGCATGAGCAAAGAGACCCAGTTCCTCTTCATCAGCCACAACAAGATTGCGATGGAAATGGCGCGCCAGCTCATCGGCGTCACCATGCAGGAGCAGGGCGTCTCGCGCATCGTGGCAGTGGATATGGAATCTGCCCTGTCCATGGCCGAACAATGAAAGCCCCCCTGAGTCGCTTCGCGCCATCCCCCAAGGGGGACGCCTCCAGTGGCCCGGCAAAGCCGGTTCCACGGTGGCGCTGCCAGAGACAGAGGGCTGGTTGGGTGGCTCGTTGCGTGATTGGGGGGACGCCTCCAGTGGACCGGCGAAGACGGATCCACGGTGGCGCTGGCGGACGGCGTTGGTCCGTTTGCGGCGCATGGTGCGGCAATTCACGCGATAGTCCGACGCAGTGAGTTTCTTCGGGGCCTCACAATTGCAGCGGTCAAAATTGAGCTTTATGCCTGGCGATCCATCTTTCGCACGCCGAGAACGTTTTTTATGAGCACCTTGCAAATCAGTCTGGCCGTGATCGGCGCCGTGTTGTTGGCTGCCATCGTGGCCTGGAACGCCTGGACCAACCACAAGAACGCGCCGCGCCGGGCCGAGCGCAGCGACGCGCCGCGGCAGGAGCCTGCGTTGGACGGTGCCGCACCCTTGGCGGATCCGCAGGCGAGCGTGGGCGAGAGCCCCGAGGATTTTGCCGTCACGGGCGGGGGCGGCTTTGATGCCGACACCCTGCGCGACGACGCCGCTTTGGCCATGCCACCGGCCAGCCACGCTGCAGAGCGGCGCCATGCGCTGGACGCGCTGGTGGACGCCATCGCGCCCCTCGCGCTGGAGCACGCCGTGATCGGCGAGCTGGCACTGGCGGCAATGCCGCCGACGCGCCGTGCCGGCAGCAAGCCGTTTGCCATCGAGGGCCAGAACGAAGCCACTGGACAGTGGGAGATGCCCGTACCCGGTCAGCGCTACCGCGCCTTTCAGGCGGGCGTGCAGTTGGCCAACCGCACGGGGGCCTTGAACGAAATCGAGTTTTCCGAGTTTGTCGCCAAGGCCCAGCGGTTCGCCGACGACATTGGCGCCGCGCCCGATTTCCCCGACATGCTGCACGAGGTGGCGCGGGCGCGCGAACTGGACCAATTCGCCAGCGACCACGACGCACAGCTTGCCTTTGTTCTGCGTGCTCGCCAGGCAGCCTGGAGCCCCGGCTACATGCACCAGAACGCTGCCCGCGCCGGCTTTGTCCCCGGTACCTTGCCCGGCCGCATGGTGCTGCCCGTGGCAGGCGACGGCGGCGGCGCCATGCTCACGCTGGCCTTCGATACGCAGGCGGCTTTGTCAGACGATCCGGAGCAATCGGCCGTGCGCGAATTGCTGCTCAGCCTGGACGTCGCCCAGGTGCACCGCAGCGAGCAGCCGTTCGCGCGCTTGCGCGAGGCAGCGCAACTTTTGTGCGAAAGCATGGACGCTGTGCTGTGCGACCAGAACGGCGTGCCCTTGCCCGCCATGGCCATGGACCCCATCGCTGCCGATCTGGAGCTTTTGTACGACCAGCTTGATGGCCGCGACCTGTCGGCGGGGTCGCTGCAGGCGCGCAGGGTGTTTAGTTGAACCCCCCTGCGTCGCTTCGCGCCTTCCCCCCAGGGGGACGCCACCAGTGGCCCGGCAAAGCCGGTTCCACGGTGGCTGCTGGTGTAGCCGCTCGCCCCTTGCAGGCGCCGCAAACGAAGTGGCGGAGTGCACCGCATTGAGATGCCAAAACAATCCGACCTTTTTTCGGCTCCAGCGCAATCGGAGCAAGCGCAAGCAGCTATAAAAATAGAAGCGTTGCGCGCGCGGCTGGACCGTTGGGCGCATCAGTATTACGTGCAGGACGCGCCCGAAGTGCCCGACGCCGAGTACGACCGCGTGTTTCGCGAGCTGCAGGCGCTGGAAGCGCAGTTTCCGGAACTCGTCAGCCCGGCTTCGCCAACGCAGCGCGTCGGCGGCGCGCCGCGGCCGGAACTGACGCCGGTGCGCCATGCCGTGCCCATGCTGTCGATTCACACCGAAACCGATGTGTCACCCGCCGGCGCGCTGGCGTTTGATGCGCGGGTGCGGCGCGAGCTTGGCCTGGGGCCGGATGCACCACCCGTGGCCTACGTGGCCGAGCTCAAGTTCGATGGTCTGGCCATGAACCTGCGCTACGAGGCCGGCGTGCTGGTGCAGGCCGCCACGCGCGGCGACGGCGAGGTGGGCGAGGACGTGACGCAC
>JAUCDU010000160.1:0-6413 GCA_034674825.1 Giesbergeria sp. | reverse complement strand
CCAACTCGGGCTGGTGGTGGGTGCGACCTACCCGGCCGAGATCGAGCGTGTGCGGGCGCTGGCACCTACGGTGCCGCTGCTCATTCCGGGCGTTGGCGCGCAGGGCGGCGACGCGCTCGCCACGGTGCGCGCCGGGTGGCGGTCGGACGGGCCCATCGTGGTCAACTCGTCGCGCGCCATCCTGTACGCCAGCAGCGGTGAGGATTTCGCCCACGCCGCACGGCGCGAGGCCGAGCGCACGCGGGCGATGTTGCAGGCAGCGTTGCCCGAGTAAGCAGAACTGCTGCAGCCACCTCTCGCAAGGCGGGCGGTGGCTGAACTTTCGACATGGCCTGCGGCGCTTCAGCCTGCCGCACCGAGCCGCCCACCCGCACAAGTTCCCATTGAGCGCGCGCTGCACGCCACGGTCCGCTCGGGTGCGCTGGCGGCACTGCCCCAATCTCCAGCGCACCAGCACCGCACGGCTGTTGTCTTCGTGCGTGATGGCGCACTATCATGGTCCCGGAAACCCCCGTCCCGCAAAACTAAGGAACCACCATGACAGCCAACACCCAAGTCTTGCAAAGCTGGCAGCCGCGAGTGCTGTCGGTGCTGCGCATCGTGACAGCGTTTATGTTCATTCCACATGGGACCGCCAAGCTTTTCGGCGTGCCGCATCAAGCGATGTTCGACGGCTTGCAGCTGATGTCGCTGCCCGGCTTGGCCGGTATCCTCGAGGTCGGGGGCGGCGCTTTGCTGCTCATCGGCCTGTTCACGCGTCCGGTGGCGTTCGTGCTTTGCGGATTCATGGCAACGGCCTACTTCATGGTGCACGCCAGCCAGGGCAATGTTCTGCTCCCGATGTTGAACCAGGGCGAGACTGCCGTGCTGTACTGCTTCATCTTTCTCTATCTGTGTTTTGCCGGGGCCGGGCCATGGAGTGTCGACGCGGCGCGGCGCCGGCTTTAAGCGCGGCCAAGCGCATCCACCCACCGCGTCGGCGCACCGGCGGCATCGCGCGCCCTGGAAAGCGTGGGCCGCCGATGCATCACGCGTTGCTCAGAAAATACTATAAAAATAATAGCTGTCAACGTTTGGTGATAAAGCGCTAGAGGCCAATTTGATCTGAAATTTCAGCGCAGGCGGCTGGGCGCCATGGCGGCAGCCTCCACGCCGTGGGCCTGCAACTGCGCGTCCAGCGCCTGGCCCAGCACGAGGTTGCGCGCCAGCAATGCGTAGGCTGGGGCACTCTGGATGCCGTAGCCGCCTTGCGCTGCGACCCAGAACAGCCCTTCGACGCCGCCGTCCCAGCCCACCACCATGTCGCCATCGGGCACGAATGAGCGCAGGCCGGCCCAGGTGTGGGACGGCCTGCGGATGCTGAAGTGCGTCCGCTCTTCGATGTGAAAAATGCCCGTGGCGATGTCGATCTCCTCGGGCACCACGTCGTGCGGCGTGGTCGGGTCGGCGTTGGCGGGTGAGCCGAGCAACTGGCGCGCGTCGGGCTTGATGTAGAAGCTCTCGTCCACGGCAATGATGGCGGGCATCTGCGCCAGGTCCATGCCTTCGGGCGCCGGGAAGGTAAAGGCGCTGCGTCGGCAGGGTGTGAGGCCAATCGGGGCCGCGCCGGCCATGGCCCCGACCACATCGGCCCAGGCGCCGGCGGCGTTGATCAGGGTGCGCGCTTGTATCTGCGTGCCATTGGCCAGCTCGAGCTGCCACAGGCCCCCCTCGCGGCGCATTGCGCGCACTTCGGCGTCGGTGTGCAGCGTGCCGCAGCGCTGGCGCAGGCCGCGCAGATAGCCCTGGTGCAGTGCGTGCACGTCGATGTCGGCCGCGCCCGCTTCCTGCAGGCCGCCGCCCAGCGCTTCGCGGCGCAGGCAGGACACGCGTGCCACCAACTCGTCGGCCGACAGGCGCTCGAGCTGCGGCGAATGCGGGCGCAGCTCGGCTTCGGTGGCATCCAGCAGGTCCAGCTGGTCGGGCCCGGCGATGTAGACGACGCCGCGCGGCGTGAGGATGGCGCCGTCGCAGAAGCCGGCGGGAGGCGATTGCAAAAAGGCGCGGCTGGCGCGGGTCATGGCGCGAATGGCGGGGGTGCCGTAGGTTTCCAGAAACAGCGCCGCCGAGCGGCCGGTGGTGTGGTAGCCGGGCAGGGATTCGCGCTCCAGCAGCGCCACGCTGGCGTGGGCTGACAGCTCCCAGGCGGTGCTGGCCCCTGCCATGCCGGCGCCGACGATGGCGTAATCAACAACTAACATGCTCAGGCCTCCTTGCGGTTCGGGGGAGTGGACGCCAGCAGAGCGCGCCCGCGCGCCAGCATGGGGTCAAATTCGGCGTCCGGCAACAGCGCGCCGCCGGTGGTCCACACGACATGGGTGGCATTGGCGAGCTGCGCGCGCAGGCCCATGTGCACGAGCCAGTCGCACCCGGCGGCGCTCTGGGTCAGGCGCGGCGGGCCGTCAAGGCCGGCGGCGGCGGAGGGCTCAAGGCGCAGGCCCTGGGTGTCGTGTGCGCGCGCCAGATGCTGGAACAGGGTCGCATCGGCAACCGTGTAAACGCCGGACAGGCGCCCCTGCATCAGTCCCGCCGCCAACTGCGAGGCCTGCGCCACGGCCAGGCCGTCGGCCTCGGTGCGGTTGGACAGGCCGATGTCGTAGACCGAAACGTTTTTGCTCAGGCCGGCGCGCAATTGCAGCAGCATGCACGGCGCTTGCACCGGCTCGGCAAAAAAGCAGTGCACATGCGCTCCGAAGCAGGCCCGCAGGCCGAGTGTGATGCCCCCGGGCGCCCCGCCGACGCCGCAGGGCAGGTAGACAAACAGCGGGTGCTCGGCGTCCACCGCCACACCGGCGGCTGTCAGTTGCGCCTTGAGTTCTGTCGCCGCCACGCTGTAGCCCAGCAGCAGCGAGTGTGATTGCTCGTCGTCGACGAAGTGGCAGTGCGGATTGCGGGCAGCCGCTTCGCGCCCGGCTTGCACCGCGAGCGCGTAGTCGCCGGCGTGCTCCAGCACCTCTACGCCTTCGGCGCGCAGCCGTGCCTTCTTCCAGGCCTTGGCGTCGTGCGACATGTGCACCCGGGCCCGAAAGCCGAGCGCCTTGGCAATCAGCCCCACCCCCAGCCCCAGATTGCCGGTGGAGCCGACGGCCACCTCGTGCTGCGCAAACAGTTCGCGCGCCGGGGCGTCGGCCAGCGCGAGCAGGTCGTCGCCTGGAGACAGCAGCCCGTTTGCAATCGCCAATCGTTCGGCCAGTTCCAGCACTTCGTGCATGGCGCCGCGCGCCTTGACCGATCCGGCCACCGGCAGCAGGTGGTCGCACTTGAGCCAGAGCGTGCCAGAGGCGCTGTCCAGACCGAGAGCGCGTTGCAACTCTGCCGCCGGGGTCAGCGGAGACGCGACCTTTCCGGCGCTCTCGCGCAGGGCGGGGAAGACCCGCGCCAGCAGACTTTCGGCGCGCTCAAAGCGTCGCCGGGCCTCCTCCATCTGCGCCGGGTCTACGGCACCCGGCGCCGGCGCGGCCAGGCAGTCGGGATTGAGCCAGAGGCAGGCCTCGGCCCGGCGAAGTTGCGCTTCCAGCGGCGCAGCGAGCGCAGCAACGTGCGGCGCAGCAGACAAATCGGGGTGAGGCATGGCACGCATTGTGCCGGTCAGCCTCCACATTTGCCGGTTTGCTCGCAGTCGATTGTTCTGTTTACTGGAACAGTTAGTTCGTGACCAGGTAGTTTTTAAATGCACTGACAAGGCGTAAAGTTCAACCCATCGATGAGCCGAACACACAAGGCGACTCACCGAAACCGCTTCCGCTGAGCACGTAGTCAGCAGTTATCGGGTTTTTTAAAGTCGTTTTTAAGGAAATCAGTCATGAACACCGCACGCATTCTCTCCATCGCCGCCGTTGCTGCATTTGCTTCCATGGGCGCTTACGCCGCACCCGCAACCGGCGAGTTTTCCGCCGTTGCCGACGAAGCCAGCTTCCAGTCCACCCGCACCCGCGCTGAAGTGGTCGCAGAAGCTGTGCAAGCAGCGCCCAACTTCAAGAACTTCTACGTCGCACCACAGGCCGATCAGCTCCAGACAGTCGTGACCCGCGCTACCGTGCGCGCCCAAGGCCGCATGGCCATCCGCGCCAACCAACTGGCTATCGGCAACCTGGGCTGAACCTCGGCGGCCCAGCCGTCCCCCGAAACGTCTGCGCTGAGCAACCCTCAGCCAGCGAACGAATTTTTCAAGTCATTTAAAGGAAAACAATCATGAACACCGCACGCATCCTCTCCATCGCCGCCGTGACCGCTTTCGCTTCCATGGGCGCTTATGCAGCCCCTGCAAGCGGCGAATTTTCCGCCGTTGCCGACGAAGCCAGCTTCCAGTCCACCCGCACCCGCGCCGAAGTGGTTGCAGAAGCCGTGCAGGCTGCGCCCAACTTCAAGGACTTCTACGTCGCACCACAGGCAGATCAGTCCACGACCGTCGTGACCCGCGCCAGCGTGCGCGCCGAAGGCCGCATGGCGATCCGTGCCAACGAACTGGCTACCGGCAACTTCAGCTGAGCGCAGGCAGCGGGTGCGCACAGGCCCGCAGCGTTCACACCCACCCGCAGCGCGTGAGCCCTGCGGGCTTTTTTATGTGCGGCGCCGACGCTCTGCCCAGCGTCCGCCCAGCACCACGCAGACGAGTGAGGCGACGACAAAGGCCGTGCCGGCCCATTGCCAGCCGGTGACGACCTCTCCCAGCACCAGCATGCCGGCGGCGAGGCCGACCACCGGCACCCCAAGGCTGAAAGGTGCGACCCGGTTGGCCGGATGGCGCGTCAGCAGCTGCGTCCACAGGCTGTAACCGACGATGGTCGCAGCCCAGCCCAGATAGGCAACGGAGCCCCAGGCCAGCGCGGGCAGGGCCGTCCACGCATCGAGATGCAGCCAGCGGCCCGCGTCTGCCTGCGTGATCCCCACGAGCACGATGAAACCCAGAACCGATGCCGGGCAGGACCACACGACAAAAGCGATCGGATCAAACCCAGGCGCGGTGCGCTGTGCCAGGCGCGAGATGATGTTCGAGACCGACCAGGAAGCGGCGGCGCAGAGCGTGAGCGCAATGCCCAACAGCGTGACACCGCCCGAGTTGCCCGCCTGCGGGCCGACGAAGTTCATCGCAAAGCAGGCCAGGCCCACGACCGCCAGCACCATGCCGATGAGCAGGGGACGGCTCGGCCGCTCGTTAAGCGCCAGAAACCCGAACAATGCCGTGAACAGCACCTGGGTCTGCATCAGCACGCTGGCCAGCGCCGCCGACATGCCCACCTTGAGCGCAAAGAAGACGAAGCCGAACTGGGCGACGCCTTGAAACACGCCAAACACCACCACCCAGCGCCATCCAATGCGCGGCGGGCGCACCAGCAGCACCATGGGAAACGCCGCCGCGGCGTAGCGCATGACGCCAAGTTCAAATGGCGTGAAGCTCTCGAGGCCCCACTTCATGGCAATGAAGTTCAGCCCCCAGAGAATCACCACCGCCAGCGCCGCCAGCAGGTCGCGCGTGCCCAGGCCGGCAGGCTCGGCGTCAGCCACAGCGCTCATTGCTCTGCCTGCGCTGCGGCGATCTGGGCTTGCACACGCTGCGCCAGTGCCATGTCTCCTGGCGATTTCGGGGTGAATTGATCGATGGCGCGCGGTGTGCCGCTTGCGTCCAGCGCGACGTAGACCGCGCAGCAGTGCAGCACGGCTTGCAAATCGGTGTTGCCGAGGGCCCGGGTGTGCACTTCGATCGCCAGCCCCATGCTTGTTTCGCCGGTGTACGCGAGGCGCGCACTCACTTCCACAAGATCGCCCGGGTGCACGGGCCGCAGGAAATGCGCGTTGCCTACAAACGCCGTGACGCAATCGCCGTGTGCCCAGGCACTCGCGCAGGCAAAGCCAGCATCGTCCAGCCATCCGAGGACAACGCCGCCCGAAATGCGGTTGGGTGCGTGGGGCCCGTTGTACGGAGCAAGAAAGCGCAGCGTAATCGTGTGCATGGCGAAGACCTTAAAAGAGGACGGCAGAATCCAACCCATTCACTCAGTGGCGCAAGAAACTACAAAAAAGATAGCTTGTAGCGCTTATGGAGTAAGCGCTAGAGCCTTATTTGACCAAATATTTCTGCAAATAGTGACCGGTATAGCTCGCCGCATTGCCCGCCACCTGCTCCGGCGTTCCCGTCGCCACGACCGTACCGCCACCCGCGCCGCCCTCGGGCCCCATGTCGATGATCCAGTCGGCGGTCTTGATGACGTCCAGGTTGTGCTCAATGACGACGATGGTGTTGCCGGCGTCGCGCAGCTGGTGCAGCACCTTGAGCAGCAAATCAATGTCGGCAAAGTGCAGGCCGGTGGTGGGTTCGTCCAGGATGTAGAGCGTGCGGCCGGTGTCGCGCTTCGATAACTCCTGCGCCAGCTTGA
>JAUCDU010000159.1:0-6425 GCA_034674825.1 Giesbergeria sp. | reverse complement strand
GCACGCGGTCGGGTTGCCCGCAGGCGATGCCGAAGCGCCGCCGCGCCGCCCGCTGTTCGTCCTGCTGGACGCGACCTGGCCCGAAGCGCGCAAGATGTTCCGAAAAAGCCCGTATCTCGATGCGCTACCGGTGCTCAGCCTGCAGAGCGAACAGCTCTCGCGCTACCGCTTGCGGCGCTCCACCCGGACGGACCATTTCTGCACCGCCGAAGTGGCCGCACTGTGCCTGGCACTGGCGGGCGATGAACAGGCAGGCGCGGTGCTGGAGGTCTGGCTGGACGTGTTTACCCACCACTACCTGCAGGCCAAACACCAGTTGCCGGCGGATGCTGCCTGCGAGCCGCGCCAGCGCTTGCGGGCGTTGCGCACGGCCGACGCCGGTCATGCGGCCTAGGCGCTGCAGCAGGCGCTTTCTAATTCCCGCGCCCGAAGCCCCGGCTCAGGTAGCGCGAGCCGCGCTCGCCAAAGCGCCACGGCGTCTCCACCGCCTTGCTGATGCCAATGCGTGCGCCACTCAGCACGTCTGCAGGCTGCCCATCCCACAGCAGGGCGATCGCGGGCGGCTGCACCGGCCGCCCGTTCCAGCCGTGGTCCACGCCCAGCGCCTGCGCCAGGCGCCCGGGGCCGGCGCAGAGCAGGCGCGGGTCCTGCAGGCCACGGCGCGCCCGCATTGCCGCCAGCCCGTGGGTGGGTTCCAACGCCCGCAGCAGCACACCGGCGCCGTGGCCGGCTTCGCGGCAGACCAGGTTCATGCACCAGTGCAGGCCGTAGGATCGGTACACATAGACATGCGCCGGCGGCCCGAACATCGAAGCGTTGCGCACCGACGGGCCGGTGTAGGTGTGCGAGGCCGGGTCCGTCTGGTCGTAGGCTTCGGTTTCGACAATGCGGCCACCCACGCCATCGACCAGCAGCGTGACGCCAATCAGGCGCCGCGCCACGTCGCACGAATCGGTGCTGAAATCGATGCTGGCGGGCTGCAGGTGGTCCGGCGGGGTCATGTTGCTCCTGAAAAAATAGCTGTCTGCGCATGCAGGATAAGCGCTAGACCCCATTTTTATCTAGAACCCTTATCCCTGTCTCGGCCTAGCGTACAGTGCCATCCCGCGCCCTTGCTCCCGCCCAATCAGAGAAAGACACCCATGACCTCCGGCAAAGATTCCGACCGCGCCACCGAACTCAAGAAGATGGATCTGTGCGACGCCTGCGCTGGCATCCAGCGCAACTGGCGCCGTGCGCCCGGCCACGCCGAACTGGTCCAGGGCGGCCACCGCCGCGAGGAGCATTCCGGGCACGTGGTGACGATCACGCGCCACGTCTGCGAGCGCTGCGGTACCCGCTGGGAATACACCAACGACAAACGCGACCAGCGCTCGGGCTGGGCGGTCGTCGGGCGCTGAGGCCTGCCATGCCGAAGCTGCCACACGGGACTCGGCGGCGCTGGATGGTGGGCACCGGGGCTATGGTTGCGCTGGCGCTGACCGCAAGCTTGCAGCCGGCATTGGCCCGTGTGGGAATCTCGGGCTACACGGTGTCGCAGGCCGAGTTGCAGGCGATGCTGAACGAGCGCTTCCCGCGTCAATTTCCTGTGGCCGGGCTGGCCACGCTGGAGCTGCAAGCACCCGCGCTGGCGCTGCTGCCCGAAGCCAACCGGCTGCGCGCACGGGTGCCTGCCGAGCTCAGCGGCCCGACGCTGGTCAAACCCCGCGAAGGCAGTCTGGAAATCGAATTTGGCCTGCGCTACGAAGCGCAGGACCGCACGCTGCGCGCCCACGGCATCGCCTTGCGCCGCCTGGAGATCCCCGGCCTGGACCCGGTGCTTGCCGCCCTGCTGCAAGCCTGGGCACCCCGGCTGGCGCGTCGTGCCTTGGGCGAAGTGGTGCTGCACCAGTTGGCACCCAAAGACCTGGCTCTGCTCGATGGTCTGGGACTGAGGCCCGGGGCGATTACGGTGACGCAACAGGGGCTGAGCGTGGCATTTGAGCCCAAGCCGCTCTGAATTACAGCCCCAGACGTTCTTACAGGCCGCGCTCGACCATGTCGAGCAGCCGCTGGCCCAGGGCATCCAACACCGCTTGGGGCGTGCCCTGCAAGGGGCCATCGAGCGCCAGCAGCGCCATGCCGTGCACGGTGGACCACGCCAGGTATTCAGCGCCCGCGCGCCGCTCGCTCGGCATGGCGCCTGCGGCGACCAGGGCATCGAGCGCGGCGTTCAGGTGCTCGAACGGGTTAAGTCCGCTGTCGCCCGCCTTGGCGGTGTCGCCATCGACCTGAAAGCGGCCGCCAAACGCTGTGCGAAACAGCCCGGTTTCGGCAAACGCAAAGCGCAGGTAGGCGGTGCCGACGGCGCGCACTCGGGCGCGCGCCTGCTCGGTAGGGGTGCCGCCTGCCGGCACGGAGCGGTACTCGGCTTCCATCGCGCGTGCCACAGCAGCCACGGCGGCGGCGCGCACGGCGGCCAGCAAATCCTCACGCCCGGCAAAGTGGCGGTAGGCGGCATTGGGCGTGACGCCGGCGCGCCGCGTCGCCTCGCGCAGCACCACTGCCTCGGGCCCGCCGGCACGCGCCAGCTCCAGTCCCGCCTGCAGCAAGGCACGGTGCAGATCGCCGTGGCGGTAGGTGCTGCGGGGCTTCGGGTTACGGTTTTTTTCACTCATGGCTACGCCCTATTGTAGACAGCGTCCAGTTTCTCTGCGATTATTTGTGTACGGCGTACACAATCATTTTGGAAAGCGCCGCAATCCCATCGTTCAAGGAGTGTCTGATGCCAGGTCCCGTGCAACCGTATTTGTTTTTTGAAGGCCGCTGCGAGGAGGCGCTGGCCTTCTACGAGAAGGCTTTGGGCGCCGAGCGCGGCCAGTTGATGCGCTACAGCGACAACCCGGAACCCCCCAGAGCCGATTGCCCCACGCCACCCGGCGACAAGGTCATGCATTGCAACTTCACCGTCGGTGGCACGCAAATCATGGCGTCCGACGGTATGGCCTCGGGAACAACAAACTTCAAGGGCTTCGGTTTGACGCTTGGCGCTGCGACAACCCACGAGGCCGAACGCCTGTTCCAGGCGCTGGCCGACGGCGGAAAAATCCAGATGCCCCTGGGCAAGACCTTTTACTCACCGGCGTTTGGCATGGTGGAGGACCGCTTTGGTGTGCTCTGGATGGTGATGGTGTCGCCATGAGCGCAAAAACGCCTGCGCACACGCCCGCCAAATCCACCGGCAGCTGCCACTGCGGCAAGGTCGCCTTTGAAGTGGAGGGCACCCCTGACAGCGCAATGGCCTGCAATTGCAGCATGTGCCAGCGGCGCGGCACGCTGCTGTGGTTTGTGCCGCGCGAGGCGCTGCGCCTGACCACGCCGGAAGAAAACCTGGCCACTTACCAGTTCCACGAGCGTGTCATCGAGCACCGGTTTTGCCCGGCCTGCGGCATCCACACCTTCGGCGAAGGCACGCACCCGAACGGCCAACGCATGGCGGCGGTGAACGTGCGCTGCCTGGACGGCGTGGATTTGGACGCCCTGACCGTAAGCCATTTCGATGGCCGCAGCGCCTGACAGCGCTGTCACTGGAAGGTGCGTTTTCACGCTGGGCGCACGCAAACAAAGCCCAGCACCAAGAAAAGGAGTCCTGCAACATGATCGGCAAGAACACCATTTGCCTCTGGTACGACGGCACCGCCCTGGAAGCCGCCACTTTTTATGCCAGAACGTTTCCGGACAGCGCAGTGGGCGCCGTGCTGCGCGCCCCGGGCGACTTCCCTTCGGGCAAGGAGGGCGACGTGCTTACCGTGCAATTCACCGTGTTGGGCCTGCCCTGCCTGGGCCTGAACGGCGGCCCGGCCTTCCAGCACAGCGAAGCCTTCTCGTTCCAGGTAGCGACAGACGACCAGGAAGAGACCGACCGCTTGTGGAACGCCATCGTCGGCAACGGTGGCCAGGAAAGTGAATGCGGCTGGTGCAAGGACAAGTGGGGCCTGTCGTGGCAGATCACGCCACGCGCCCTCACCGAGGCCATTGCCGACTCCGACCCGGCGGCGGCCCAGCGGGCGTTCAACGCGATGATGACGATGCAGAAGATCGATATCGCCGCGATTGAGGCGGCGCGGCGGGGAGGCTAAGCCGCCGCGCAAAAGCGAGCGACCCAGGACCGACACGTGTGACTGCCGCTGTGACATGCTCCGCCGTTTTCAGCTTGCCCTGAACCCTTTTCCCGCCTCACGACTACCGTTTGCATCCTATGTTTCCACTGCCTGCTTCGCACAGCGCGCGCCAGCGCTGGAGCGCGCTCATCCTGCTGTGCCTGGGTGAACTGATGATCGTGCTCGACACCACCATCGTCAACGTCGCCCTGCCCAGCATCCGCACCGATCTGGCGTTCAGCGAAAGCGCTCTGGTGTGGGTGGTCAACGCCTACATGCTCACCTACGGCGGCTGCCTGCTGCTGGGCGGGCGGCTGGGCGACCTGTATGGCCAGCGCCGGCTGTTCGTTGCCGGCGTGGCGCTGTTCACCTTGGCGTCGCTCGCGTGCGG
This sequence comes from Giesbergeria sp., assembly GCA_034674825.1. Taxonomy (GTDB): domain Bacteria; phylum Pseudomonadota; class Gammaproteobacteria; order Burkholderiales; family Burkholderiaceae_C; genus Simplicispira. Next base: position 1,895 of record JAUCDU010000159.1, on the reverse strand, counting down.
CCTGGCGCAAACGCAAACGCTGCTGGTGGTGGCGCGCGCGGTGCAGGGCGTGGGCGGCGCGGTGGTGTCCGCCGTGGCGCTCTCGCTCATCCTCGCCCTGTTTTCCGAACCCGGGGAGCGCGCACGCGCCATGGGCGTGTTCGGCTTTGTCTGTGCAGGCGGCGGCAGCATTGGCGTGCTGCTCGGCGGCGTGTTGACCAGTTGGCTTAGCTGGCACTGGGTTTTTCTGGTCAACGTGCCGGTGGGCCTGGCGATTGCCGCCGCCTGCATGCGCGTGTTGCCCGCCCACCCGGGCAAGGCCGATGGCCAGCCGCTGGACATCGCCGGCGCGGTGACGGTGACCACCGCGCTGATGCTGGCGGTGTATGCGCTGGTGGACGGCAACCACGCAGGCTGGGGCTCGGCGCAGACGCTCGGCTTGATGGCCGCATCCGGCGCGCTGCTGGCTCTGTTCCTGTGGTTGCAGGCAAGGGTGCCAGCGCCGCTGTTGCCGCTCGCGCTGCTGCGGCTGCGCAACCTGGCCATCTCCAACGTCGTCGGCGTGCTGTGGGCGGCTTCGATGTTCGCCTGGTTCTTTCTGTCGGCGCTGTACCTGCAGCGCGTGCTGGGCTACAGCGCGCTGCAGGTCGGGCTGGCGTTTCTGCCGTCGAACCTCATCATGGCCGGCTGCTCGCTCGGCGCCTCGGCCTGGCTGGTGATGCGCTATGGCATTCGCCGCACGCTGGGCGGTGGCCTGCTGCTGGCCGCTGCCGGGCTGGCGCTGTTCGCGTTGGCGCCCGTGGCCGGCCGGTTCACGCTGCATGTGCTGCCCGGCATGCTGCTGCTGGGCGTCGGCGCCGGGGTGGCGCTCAACCCGCTGCTGCTGGCCGCGATGGGCGATGTGGCGGCCGAAGATTCGGGCCTGGCTTCGGGCGTGGTCAACACCGCCTTCATGATGGGCGGCGCGCTGGGGCTGGCCGCCCTGGCCAGCCTGGCCGATGCGCGCACGGAACAGTTGCGCAGCGCTGGTGCCAGCCTGCCAGCGGCGCTGCACGCGGGCTACAGCCTGGCGTTTGCTGCCGCAGCCGTGGCGGCCTTGGTAGCGGCGGCGCTCGGCGGGCTGGCGCTGCGCCCCAAGCCGCTGGGCAATGCGCCACCGGCAGCCGTGGCGCATTAGCGCTTTCGCGCCTGCCGCAGCAGGGCAACACGCTATCGTTTATATAGCTACTAGCGCTTTCTGCATAAGCGCTAGAGCGGTTTTTTACCGATATTTCGGCAGCTGGAGCGCACGCCTTGGCGCTGGGCGCGGCGCCTGTTGTCCTGCAGTGCGCACCGCAGCGTTCCATGCACAAGCCTTTTGCTGGCCGGCAAGCCCCCATATAAAGGCATTGGCCGCCTGCGCTCAGGCGCCCCACCGAAAGGAGCTTGTATGTTCCCCGTTGCCCCCAACCCCATCTTGCAAAGCCAGCCGCTCGGCCCGCAGTGGCCCACGCTGGACCCGTTTCTGTTCTGCGCCCACCACGACGACGCCTACCCGGCTGGCAACGCCGAGCGCGGGCCGGCGGTGCCTCTGGAGGGCCGCGAGATGGGCAGCGACTTCAGCCGCAAGGACGGCTGGAGCATGTACCACGGCGACGTGGTGCCGGGCTTTCCCGGCCATCCGCACCGGGGCTTTGAGACCGTGACCTTCGTGAGGAAGGGCCTGATCGACCACGCCGATTCGCTGGGCGCGGCCGCGCGCTTTGGCGGCGGCGACGTGCAGTGGGTGACGGCCGGGCGCGGCATTCAGCATTCCGAGATGTTCCCGCTGCTCAACACCGAGCAGCCCAACCCGCTCGAACTCTTTCAGATCTGGCTGAACCTGCCGGCAAAAAACAAGATGGTGGCGCCGCACTTCACCATGCTGTGGAACGAGC
>JAUCDU010000158.1:0-6431 GCA_034674825.1 Giesbergeria sp. | reverse complement strand
CGTGGCGATCTGGATGGGCTTTCAGGCCTTCATCAACATGGGGGTGAACCTGGGGGCACTGCCGACCAAGGGCCTGACGCTGCCGCTCATGAGTTTTGGCGGCTCGGCGATTTTGATGAATCTGGTCGCGCTCGCGGTGGTACTGAGAGTCGACTACGAAAACAAACATCTCATGCGCGGAGGCCGCGCATGACCCGCACCGCACTCATCATGGCTGGCGGCACCGGTGGCCACATTTTCCCCGGCCTGGCGGTCGCCGAAGCCTTGCGTTCGCGCGGCTGGAGCGTGCACTGGCTGGGCGCACCGGACAGCATGGAGTCGCGCCTGGTGCCGGCGCAAGGCTTTGCGCTGGAAACCATTGCCTTTGGCGGCGTGCGCGGCAAGGGTGTGCTCACCTTGGCACTGCTGCCGCTGCGCCTGCTGCGCGCGTTCTGGCAGGCGCTGTCGGTGGTGCGGCGCGTGCGTCCCGATGTGGTGGTGGGTCTGGGCGGCTACATCAGCTTTCCGGGCGGCATGATGTCCGTGCTGGTCGGCAAGCCCCTGGTGCTGCACGAGCAGAACTCGGTGGCCGGCCTGGCCAACCGCGTGCTGGCAACCGTGGCGGACAAGGTGTTCACCGCGTTCCCTGACGTGCTGCGCAAGGCCGAGTGGGTCGGCAACCCGCTTCGGCTTGCCTTCACGCAGCAGGCCGAGCCGGCAGAGCGCTTTGCAGGCCGCACCGGTCCGCTGCGCCTGCTGGTGGTCGGCGGCAGCCTGGGCGCGCAGGTGCTCAACGATGTGGTGCCACAAGCGTTGGCGCTGCTCGCGCCGGCTGAGCGCCCGCAGGTGCTGCACCAGAGTGGCGCCAGGCAAATAGAGCGCCTGCAAGCCAACTACGCCGCTGCTGGGGTTGAAGCCGAACTCACGCCTTTCATTGACGACACCGCCCGTGCCTTTGCCGAGGCCGACATCATCGTTTGCCGCGCGGGGGCCAGCACCGTGACCGAGATCGCCGCCATCGGAGCGGCGGCGGTGTTTGTGCCCTTCCCATCTGCCGTGGACGACCACCAGACCAAGAACGCCCAGTTCCTGGTGCAGGCCGGTGGCGGCTGGTTGCTGCCACAGCGCGAACTCACACCACAGGGTTTGGCAGAAATGCTACGAAAAATGGAGCGCACAGCGCTTATGAATAAAGCGCTAGAGGCCAAAAAGATGCAAAAAATTGCCGCAACCGAAGCGGTTGTACTTGCCTGTGAGGAGTTGGCCGCATGAAGCACGCCATCCACCACATTCACTTTGTTGGCATCGGCGGCTCGGGCATGAGCGGCATTGCCGAAGTGCTGTTCAACCAGGGCTACACCGTAAGCGGCTCGGATCTGGCCGACAGCCCGGTGCTGCGCCGCTTGCAGGCCATGGGCATCGACACCCATCTGGGCCACGCAGCGGCGCACGTGGAGGGCGCTGACGCGGTCGTCACCTCGACGGCGGTGCGCTCGGACAACCCCGAAGTGCTGGCCGCACGCGAGAAGAAAATTCCCGTGGTACCGCGCGCGCTGATGCTGGCCGAGTTGATGCGCATGAAGCAGGGCATCGCGATTGCCGGTGCACACGGCAAGACCACCACCACCAGTCTGGTGGCCAGCGTGCTGGCCGAGGCCGGGCTGGACCCCACCTTCGTCATTGGGGGGCGCCTCAACAGCGCCGGCGCCAACGCCAAGCTCGGCAGTGGCGAGTACATCGTGGTCGAAGCCGATGAGTCGGATGCTTCGTTTCTGAACTTGCTTCCGGTGATGGCGGTGGTCACGAACATCGACGCCGACCACATGGAAACCTACGGCCACGATTTCGGCCGCTTGCAAAAGGCGTTTCTCGATTTCCTGCACCGCATGCCGTTCTACGGCGCTGCCATTCTGTGCATCGACGACCCGGCAGTGCGCGAGATCGTGCACCAGGTGTCCTGCCCCGTGACCAGCTACGGCTTTGCCGAAGATGCCCAGGTGCGCGCGCTGAACGTACGCGCCGAAGGCGCGCAGATGTGCTTCACGGTGCAACGGCGCAACGGCGTCACGCTGCCTGATCTGGAGGTGCGTTTGAACCTGGCGGGCGAGCACAACGTACGCAACGCTCTGGCAGCCATCGCCGTTGCGGTCGAGCTGTCGGTGGACGACGCCGCCGTCCTGCGTGCCCTGGAGAGCTTCCGTGGGGTCGGGCGGCGCTTCCAGAGCTACGGCGAGCTGCCGGCGGCTGGTGGCGGCAGCTTCACCCTCATCGACGACTACGGCCACCACCCGGTGGAAATGGCGGCCACGCTGGCCGCTGCCCGTGGCGCCTTTGTCGGCAGGCGGCTGGTGCTGGTGTTTCAGCCACACCGCTACACCCGAACCCGCGATTGCTTCGAGGATTTTGTCCAGGTGCTGGGCAAAGCCGACGCCGTGTTGCTCACCGAGGTCTATGCCGCCGGCGAGGCACCGATCGTGGCAGCCGACGCGCGCGCGCTGACCCGTGCGCTGCGCGTCGCAGGCAAGGTCGAGCCGGTGTTTATCGACACCGTGGCTGCGTTGCCCGACGCCATCGCCGCGCTCGCCCAGGCGGGCGATGTGGTGCTCTGCATGGGCGCTGGTTCGATTGGTGGGGTGCCCGCAAAAACAGCCGAGTTGCTACAAAGTAAAGAGCTATCATCGAAGGCTGAACAAGCGCTATGAGCCATTTAGACTCAAAAATCGACGTGGGAAATCTGGGCAAGGTTGCGGTGCTCATGGGCGGAGCGTCGGCTGAGCGTGAGGTCTCCTTGATGTCCGGTGCCGGCGTGCTCGATGCCCTGCGCGGCGCCGGCGTGGACGCCCATGCGTTTGACCCCTCCCAGACCCAGTTGTGCGAGCTGCGCCGCGCCGGGTTCGCGCGCTGCTTCATCGCGCTGCACGGGCGCCACGGCGAAGACGGCACGGTGCAAGGGGCGCTTGAGCTGCTCGGTATTCCCTATACCGGTCCGGGCGTGATGGCTTCGTCCATGGCGATGGACAAGACCATGACCAAGCGCCTCTGGCGCGCAGAAGGTTTGCCGACGCCGGACTGGCGCCTGGTCGCCAGTGCCGAGGAAGCGGCAAAGGCCTTGGCCGTGCTGGGCGCGCCGATGATCATCAAACCCGCGCGCGAAGGCTCGACGCTTGGCCTGACCAAGGTGACAGATGCCGCCCAATGCGCGCAGGCTTACGCGCTCGCCTCCCATTTCGACCCCGAAGTGCTGTGTGAGCAGTTTGTCGAGGGCGACGAAACCACCTGCGCCATATTGGGAGCGGGCGCGCAGGCGCACGCGCTGCCGCTGATCCGCATCGTCGCGCCCCAGGGCAACTACGACTACCAGAACAAATACTTCAACGACGACACGCAGTACCACTGCCCGAGCGGTCTGGCCGATTCGGAAGAGGCGACCTTGCAGCAGCTGGCGGTACAGGCCTACCGTACGCTGGCCTGCCGGGGCTGGGCGCGGGCCGACATCATGATCCGCGCCAGCGACCGCAAGCCGTTTTTGCTGGAAATCAACACCTCGCCCGGCATGACCAGCCATTCGCTGGTGCCCATGGCTGCACGCGCTGCCGGCATTTCGTACGGCGAACTCTGCCTGCGCCTGCTGGCCAGCGCCAGCCTCGATACGCCTGGCGGCCAGGTTCCTGGAGGTGCCCAGTGAGCACCCTGGCCGCACCGCTCGACGTCCGCTTGATGAACCTGATGGCGACGCTGCTGTTCTCTGGCTGCGTGCTGTTTGCGATCGCTGGCGGCGTGCACTGGGCGCTGCGCCATCCGGCGTTTTCCATCGCGCGCATCGTGGTGCAAGGCGAGCTGACGCACAACAATGCGGTCACCTTGCGTGCCAACGTGGCGCCGCAAATATCGGGCAATTTCTTCACCGTCAACCTGCAAAGCGTGCGCCGGGCGTTCGAGCAGGTGCCGTGGGTGCGCCGTGCCGAGGTGCAGCGTGAGTTCCCGCGCACCTTGCGCGTGCAGTTGCAGGAACACCATGCAGCGGCGCATTGGGGCGGTGAATCGGGCACCGCCATGGTCAACAGCATGGGCGAAGTCTTTGAATCGAACGGCCTGGACGCCGAATTCGACGGACTGCTGCGCCTGGACGGTCCGCCGGGCACCTCGCCGCAGCTGCTTTCCATGGCACAGGCGCTGGCGCCGATCTTTGAGCCGCTGGGGCTGGGCATCACCGAGCTGTCGCTGTCGGGGCGCGGTGGCTGGCAAGTGACCTTGGGTGAGGCGGCAGTGGTGGAGCTCGGTGGCGGCACGGCGCCGGAAGTGGTGGCGCGCACACAGCAATTCGCCCACACCCTGACCCGCGTGGCGGCCGAATTCGGGCGCCGCGCCGACGCGCTGGAATCAGCAGACCTGCGCCACACGGGCGGCTATGCGCTGCGCCTGCGTGGTGTCACGACCGTGGCGGCGCAAGCCGCGCAGCGGCCTGGGCGATAAGAAAGAACACAAGGCAGCAGACCTATGGCAAGAGAATACAAAGATGTGGTGGTAGGGCTGGACATTGGGACGGCCAAGATCATGGCGGTCGTGGCCGAAGTGCTGCCGGGCGGCATGCTCAAGCTTGCCGGCCTGGGCGTGGCGCCCAGCAACGGCCTCAAGCGCGGCGTGGTGGTCAACATCGACGCCACCGTGCAAAGCATTCAGCAAGCGCTCAAGGAAGCCGAGCTGATGGCCGACTGCAAGATCCAGCGCGTCTATACCGGCATCACCGGCAGCCACATTCGCGGGCTCAATTCCAGCGGCATGGTGGCGGTGAAAGACAAGGAAGTGACGCCGGCCGACGTCGCCCGGGTCATCGAAACCGCCAAAGCCATCAACATCTCCAGCGACCAGCGCCTGTTGCTAGTCGAGCCGCAGGAATTTGTGATCGACGGGCAGGACGTGCGCGAGCCCATTGGCATGAGCGGCATCCGCCTGGAAGCCAAGATTCACATCGTCACCGGCGCGCAGAGTGCAGCCGAGAACATCATCAAGTGCGTGCGCCGCTGTGGGCTGGAAGTTGAGCAGCTGATGCTCAATCCGCTGGCCTCCAGCCAGGCCGTGCTCACGGACGACGAGCGCGAACTCGGCGTGGCCGTGGTCGACATTGGCGCTGGCACGACGGATCTGGCCATATTTACCGGCGGCGCGATTCGGCATACCGCCGTCATTCCGATTGCCGGCGACCTCATCACCAGCGACATCGCCATGGCGCTGCGCACGCCAACCAAGGATGCGGAGGACATCAAGGTCGAGAGCGGTTACGCCAAGCAACTGCTGGCTGACCCTGAGTCGCAAGTCGAAGTGCCGGGCCTGGGTGACCGCGGTCCGCGCATGATCAGCCGCCAGGCGCTCGCCGGTGTGATCGAGCCGCGCGTCGAAGAAATCTTCACGCTGGTGCAGCAGGTGATCCGCGAATCCGGTTACGAAGAAGTGCTCTCGTCCGGCATCGTGCTCACCGGCGGCAGCGTTGTCATGCCGGGCATGGTCGAGCTTGGCGAGGACATCTTCCTCAAGCCCGTGCGCCGCGGTATTCCCAAGTATTCCAGTGCCTTGTCCGACATGGTGGCGCAACCGCGCGCCGCTACCGTCATGGGCCTGCTGGAAGAAGCGCGCCTGGCGCGCATGCGCGGCTTCAAGGTGGCGCAGAAAACGGGTTCGGTACAGAGCGCCTTCGGCCGCTTCAGAGACTTCATCGTCGGGAATTTCTGAACATGTCGCACACCAATTTGCACCTGCGTCCGCACCCACCGCCCCGAAGTTGCTGGGGCTGCGTCGGCCCGCCCCGCGGGCGATGGCGACCGCCCCGAAACCGTTTTCCCGCTTTGCACCTCATTCAAAAACCGTCAGCTCCAGGAGATACCACATGGCCATCGAAATGATCGAAACCGAAGAATTCAACCAAGGCACCCAGATCAAGGTGATCGGGGTCGGTGGTGGCGGCAGCAATGCTGTCGAGCACATGATTGCCCGCGCCGTTCAGGGTGTCGAATTCATCAGCGCCAACACCGACGCGCAAGCCCTCATGCGCAGCTCGGCGCACCGCGTGATCCAGCTTGGTGAAACCGGCCTGGGCGCTGGTAGCAAGCCCGAGAAGGCGCGCGATGCTGCAGAACTGGCGGTGCAGGACATCCGCGAATCAATCGCCGGTGCCCACATGCTGTTCATCACGGCGGGCATGGGCGGCGGCACTGGCACGGGCGCTGCGCCCGTGATCGCGCGCATCGCCAAGGAAATGGGCATTCTGACCGTGGGCGTGGTGACCAAGCCTTTTGACTGGGAAGGCGGCCGGCGCATGAAGAACGCCGACGATGGCCTGGCCGAATTGGAGGCCAACGTCGATTCGCTGATCGTGGTGCTCAACGAGAAGCTGCTCGACGTGCTCGGCGACGACATCGGCCAAGAGGAAGCCTTTGCCCACGCCAACGACGTGCTCA
>JAUCDU010000157.1:0-6440 GCA_034674825.1 Giesbergeria sp. | reverse complement strand
GCCAAATCCCCGCTGCTTGTGCACCTGCACGCCGGCGTCCACCAGACACTGGGCCGCCCGGCGCTGAACGCTTGCGGCGTGCCCCGGCAGCAAACCATTTCTCGACGCCACCAACTGCACGCGAGCGTGGGGCCCAAACTGGCTCAGCGCGTACTGGGCCGCCAGCGCGATTTCCACCCCGGCAGCGCCGCCGCCAACAACCGCCAGCGTGAAGTCAGGGTCTGCCCGCGCAGCTGCCGCTACGTCCGGCCAGCGGGCATAGAAAGTATCAAGCGGCTTGACCGGCAGCAGATGCCCGCTCAGTGCTTCCAGTGCCGAGCCGTCGGTCTCGCTGCCCACGTCGAGCGACAACAGGTCGTAGCCGAAGCGCTCGCCTTGCGCCGTTTCTATTTCGCGTTCCTGTGCATCGAGTTTTTGCACGGAACTGAGCACCAGGCGCGCACCCGCGCGCTGCGCCAAGGGGGCCAAGTCGATGCGGCAGTCTTCCTCGCGGTAGTGCCCGGCCATCCAACCCGGCAACATGCCCGAGTAGTACTGGTAGCGGTTTGGTGTGACCAGCACCAGTTGGGTATCGGCCACTGCGGCATTGGCGAATGCTGCGAGCACCGACAAATGTGCATGACCGCCGCCTGCGAGCACGAGCCGCTTCATGAATGCACACGCCTCTTCTGGGATGATGGTGGGCGTTGTGCGCGGCAGGTGGTCCGCTCGGCAACAACCGGAAAGGCAATCATGGACAAGGCGTTGGTAGGTGTGGTGGGCGGCAGCGGGCTGTACCAGATGGATGCGTTGGAAGATGTGCAGGAACTGCAGATGGACACGCCCTACGGCAAGCCTTCAGACGCCATCATGACAGGCCGGGTCGATGGCGTGGCGGTGGCGTTTCTGGCGCGCCATGGGCGCGGGCATCGGCTCATCCCTTCAGAGATCCCCTACCGCGCCAACATCTATGCGCTGAAAACGCTGGGCGTGCGTTATCTGGTTTCGCTCTCGGCCGTTGGCTCGCTGCGGCAAGATTTGCGGCCGCTGGACCTGGTGCTGCCCGACCAGTTCATCGACATGACGCGCCGGCGCGATGGCACTTTTTTTGGCGACGGCGCGGTCGCGCATGTCTCCATGGCGCAGCCGGTGTGCGCGCAACTGGCGGACGTGCTGGCCCGCGCCGCACAGCAACTGGGCTTGCCGGAATCGGTGCGCGTGCACCGGGGCGGCAGCTATGTGTGCATTGAGGGGCCGCAGTTTTCCACGGTGGCCGAGTCGCACTGGTTTCGCAGCATGGGCGCCAGCGTGATCGGCATGACCAACATGCCCGAAGCAAAACTGGCACGCGAAGCGCAGATGGCCTATGCCAGCCTGGCGATGGTGACAGACTACGACTGCTGGAACCCGCGCGAGCCGCATGTCACCTCGGACTCTGCCATTGCCAACTTGATGAAAAACGCCGGCCATGCCCAGCACATTGCGCGCGCGGCGGTGCTGCTACTGGGCAAGGAACAACCTGTGTCCGAGGCCCACAGCGCGCTGTCAACTGCGCTGGTCAGCCAGCCAGAGCACCTGGAAGGCGCGGTGCGCGAGCGCGTGGAAATGTTGCTGCGCTAACTTCGGCTTCAGGCGGCGGCGCCCTTGCCGAACATGGCTTGCTGCTGCTTGGCCGTGCGTTCGTATTGGCGCGCAATGCTGTCACACACCAGGTCGCACAAGGCGTACACCGACGGGTCGGCGATGCGGTAGTACACGCTGGTGCCGCGGCTTTCGCGCTCGACAAAGCCCTGCTGGGTCATCAGGCTCAAATGGCGTGAGATGTTGGCTGCTGTGTAGCCGCACAGCTGTGCCAGCTCGCCCACGTTGTGCTCGCCCGAGCGCAGCAAGTTCAGGATGCGCAGGCGCGTGGGCTCGGCCAGCGTCTGGAAATAGGCGGCAACTTGCGCGATGGCTTCTGGCGGTAGGTTCTTCATGGCAAATCTTTGCTCTGGGTCAAGGCCGACGAACAGCTCCGATGGAGCGCGGCGAAGTTCATCCATAATACGCCAATTGACTATTTAGTTGTTTGGCTAAATAATTAGCGCATCAAACGAACTTGGAGGTGCTTCATGAAATCCTGGCAAATCGTCCGCCTGCTTGCGGGTACGTTCATTCTTCTCTCACTGGCGCTGGGCATCCCCGGCAGCCCCGTGTTCGTCAGCATGTGGTTCCTGGCCTTCACCGCCTTTGTCGGCGCGAACCTGCTGCAAAGCGCCCTGACCCACTGGTGCATGCTGGAAACCATCATGCGCAAGCTCGGCGCGCAGCCAGGCTGCTGAACCCTGCCCCCAACTTCAACTGAAAGGAAACGATGATGACTGCCAATGTAGGAACCGTGGACCGCATCCTGCGCGTGCTGGTGGGACTGGTGCTGATCGTGCTGGCCGCAACGGGTACCGTGGGCTGGTGGGGTTGGCTGGGCGCGATCCCGATTGCCACCGGCCTGTTTCGCTTCTGCCCCGCGTACGCCCTGCTGGGGATGAACACTTGCCCGATGAAGAATCGGTAAAAGTTCAAGCAAAAATGGCTTCCAGCGCTTATTCAGCAAGCGCGAGCAGCTATATTTTTGATAGTTGCAAGGACTACACCCAGCGCCCGCGGCGCCTTAGCTCAGCGCTGCAATCACGTCGGGCGGTGCCTGCACCAGTTCGATCAGCACGCCCTCCCCGGCTATCGGAAACTCCTCGTTCGCCTTGGGGTGCAAAAAGCAGATGTCGTAGCCCGAAGCGCCTTTGCGCACGCCCCCGGGCGCAAAGCGCACGCCTTGGGCCGTAAGCCACTCCACCGCTTTGGGCAGGTCGTCTATCCACAAGCCGACATGGTTCAGCGGCGTGGTGTGCACGGCGGGTTTCTTCTCGGGGTCGAGCGGCTGCATCAAATCGACTTCGACGCGCGTGGGGCCGCGCCCCATGGTGCAGATGTCTTCGTCCACGTTTTCGCGCTCGCTCTTGAAGGTGGCGGTCATTTCGAGGCCGAGCATGTCGATCCAGAGCTTTTGCAAGCGCGTCTTGTCGGCGGCGCCGATGGCAATTTGCTGGACACCGAGTACCTTGAAGGGCCTGGGGGTGATGGTCATCAGATAACTCCTTGCGTGGGCGCTGCGTACACCGTATTGGCCGGGCTCAGACAAATTCCAGAATCACCTGGTCCACGCTGAGCGACTCGCCCTTGCTTGCCACCAGTTTTCCGACAACGCCGTCTTGCGTGGCCAGCAGCACGTTTTCCATCTTCATGGCTTCGATGACGGCAAGCTTTTCGCCGGCCTGTACTTTCTGGCCTTCCTGCACTGCCACGTCGACCAACAAGCCGGGCATGGGCGATAGCAGGAACCTGGACAGGTCCGGTGGTGCTTTGTAGGGCATCAGCGCGTGCAGGCGCGCGCCCAGCGGCGAGAGCACCAAGGCTTCAATCTGCGCGCCGTTGTGGGCAATGCGCAGTGCCAGCGGGTTCTTGCCGGCGCCGCGCTCCACCTGGGCCGTGAAACCCAGGCCATTGCAACTGCCTTGGACACGGCTTTGGCCGAGCGTGGCGGTACTCTCAATTTTGTAGCTGTTAGCGCCCACGCGTACTGCGCTGGAGCCAGATTTCTCTTCAAAATCTGTCACCGCAACGGGGTACTGCTCGTGCTGGCCTTCTGCGCCCAACACCACCACCACGAAGGCTTCGCCCACCTTCACTTCATGTCCTGCCAGTTGGCCACTGATGCCCGAGGCCCGCGCGCGGTAGCGCCGGTACATGAAAGCAGCCAGCGCCACGAGGAACAACGGGTCCTGGTGCGGCACGTCTTCGGCCACGAAACCATGCGCGTAGTGCTCGGCAATGAAGCCGGTGTTGAAGTCGCCCGAGACGAATTTCGGGTGCGCCAGCAGCGCCGCCTGAAAAGGGATGTTGCTGCTAATGCCGCGGATGACAAAACCGTTGAGCGCGGCACGCATCTTGTGGATGGCGTCGTCGCGGTCGGTGCCGTGCACGATGAGCTTGGCGATCATCGAGTCGTAGTACATCGGAATCTCGCCGCCCTCGTACACGCCGGTGTCCACGCGCACGCCGTACTTCTTGTCAGGCTCGGCCTGGAACATGGTTTCCTCGGGCGGCTGAAAGCGCACCAGCCGGCCGGTAGAGGGCAGAAAGCTGCGGAACGGGTCTTCGGCGTTGATGCGGCACTCAATGGCCCAGCCCTCGCGCTTGACCTCGGCCTGCGTGAGCGGCAGCGGCTGGCCGGCAGCGACGCGGATCATCAGCTCGACCAGGTCCAGCCCGGTGATGCATTCGGTCACCGGGTGCTCGACCTGCAGGCGGGTGTTCATCTCCAGGAAGTAAAAGTCCTGGTCCTTGCCGACGACAAACTCCACCGTTCCGGCGCTTTGGTACTGCACCGCCTTGGCCAGTTGCACGGCCTGCTCGCCCATGGCCTTGCGTGTGGTCTCTGAAATGAAGGAGCTGGGCGCCTCTTCAATCACCTTCTGGTGGCGGCGCTGAATGGAGCACTCGCGCTCGTTCAAGTAAATGACGTTGCCCTGGCTGTCGCCGACCACCTGGATTTCGATGTGGCGCGGCTCCTGCACGAACTTCTCGATGAAGATGCGGTCGTCGCCAAAGCTGCTCATGGCCTCATTGCGGCAAGCCGTGAAACCTTCGAACGCCTCTTTGTCGTCGTAGGCCACGCGCAGGCCCTTGCCGCCGCCGCCTGCGCTGGCCTTGATCATCACGGGGTAGCCAATGCCCTTGGCGATCTCCACGGCTTGGCTTGCATCGGCAATGGCTTCGTTGTAGCCGGGGATGGTGTTGACCTTGGCTTCGAGCGCCAGTTTTTTGGAGGCAATCTTGTCCCCCATGGCCGCAATGGAGTGCGCCTTGGGGCCGATGAAGGCAATGCCCTCCTCCTCGCAACGTCGGGCAAAGGCCTCGTTCTCCGACAGAAAGCCATAGCCGGGGTGCACGGCCTGCGCACCGGTCTGCTTGCAGGCCTCGATGATTTTGTCGGCCAGCAGGTAGGACTCGCGTGAAGGCGCCGGGCCCAACCGCACGGCCTCGTCGGCCAGCTTGACGTGGCGCGCTTCCTTGTCGGCGTCGGAATAGACGGCGACGGTGGCGATGCCCATTTTCTTGGCCGTGGCGATCACCCTGCATGCAATTTCGCCCCGGTTCGCGATCAGGATTTTGGTAAACATTCTTTGACTCCTTAAGCGATGGGGTGGCGTGTAGAAGCCCGCTTCGCGGGCTGCGGCACGCAATGTATAGAACCGTCCGCTGCGGGGCGGTTTTGCTTCGCCTGGCCGTGGGCCAGAACACCCCGGTTGGCGCTAGAAATCTTGGCGAACATCACACACTTCCTTCTTTTTCAATCACGAGAATACGGGCTTCGCCTTGTGGATGCGCAACGTGCTCGGTGCCCTGCTCGGCATAAAAAATATCACCGGTCTTGAGCAGCGCCACGTGCTCCTGACCCGCAGTGCGGTAGTGCATGGCAACGGTGCCGTCCAGAACGGCAAAGACTTCGTCGCCGTCGTTGACATGCCACTGATAGGGCTGATCGGTCCAGTGCAGCTTGACGCTGATGCCTTGCATGCTGGCGACTGGCAGGCTGCCCCAAGCCTTTTCTGCAGTGAAAGCACTGCTACAAATGTGCTTCATAGCGGGATGTTTCCGTGCTTGCGCCAGGGGTTCTCGAGCTTCTTGTCGCGCAGCATCACCAGGCTGCGGCAGATGCGCTTCCTGGTCTCGTGCGGCAGGATGACGTCGTCGATGAAGCCGCGGGCACCGGCCACAAACGGGTTGGCAAAACGCTCCTTGTATTCGGCCTCGCGCGCGGCAAGTTTCACCGGGTCGTTTTTGTCTTCGCGGAAGATGATTTCCACCGCGCCCTTGGCGCCCATCACCGCAATCTCCGCATGGGGCCACGCCAGGTTCACGTCGCCGCGCAAGTGCTTGGAGCTCATCACGTCATAAGCGCCGCCGTAGGCCTTGCGTGTGATGACGGTGATCTTGGGCACCGTGCACTCGGCATAGGCAAACAGCAGCTTGGCGCCGTGCTTGATGATGCCGCCGTACTCCTGGCTGGTGCCGGGCATGAAGCCGGGCACGTCGACAAAGGTGATGACGGGAATGTTGAAGGCATCGCAAAAGCGCACAAAGCGCGCCGCCTTGATGCTTGATTTGATGTCCAGGCAGCCCGCGAGCACCAGCGGCTGGTTGGCGACGATGCCTACGCTTTGGCCTTCCATGCGGGCAAAGCCGATGACGATGTTTTTCGCGTATTCGGGCTGTAGTTCGAAAAAATCGCCGTCGTCCACCACCTTGGTGATCAGCTCCTTCATGTCGTAGGGCTGGTTGGCGTTCACCGGCACCAGGGTGTCGAGCGACTTGTCGGCCCGGTCGGCCGGGTCGTTGCTGGGGCGCACGGGCGCTTTTTCGCGGTT
>JAUCDU010000156.1:0-6522 GCA_034674825.1 Giesbergeria sp. | reverse complement strand
CATCCGCATTGCCAACCAGGGTGATGCGCTCTCCATGGACCCGCATTCGCTCAACGAGTCCTTGCAGTTGAGCGTCACCAGCAACGTCTATGAGCCGCTGGTGGGACGCAACAAGGACTTGAGCCTGGCGCCGGCCCTGGCCACGGCCTGGAAGCAGACGGCGCCCACCGTCTGGCGCTTTGAGCTGCGCAAAGGCGTGCAATTTCATGATGGCACGCCGTTCACTGCAGACGACGTAATTTTCAGCTTCGCCCGCATGAAGGGCGAGGGCTCGGACATGAAGGCCACGAACAGCGACGTCAAGGAAGTGCGCAAGATTGACGACCACACGGTGGAAATCGAAACCTTCGGGCCCCAGCCAATCTTGCCGGATGTGATCACCACTTCCTACATGATGAGCAAGAAATGGAGTGAGGACAACCAGGCGGTCAGACCGGTGGATCGCCGCAAAGGGATTGAAAATGCGGCTTCCTTCCGCGCCAACGGCACCGGGCCGTTCCGCCTGCGTGAGCGCCAACCCGGTGTGCGCACCGTGTTCACGCGCAACGGCACCTACTGGGGCAAGATCGAAGGCAACGCGCAGGAAATCGTGTTCACACCCATCGGCAACGATTCCACCCGCGTGGCGGCGCTGTTGTCGGGCGAGGTGGATGTCATGGAGCCGATTCCGGTGCAGGACATCGAGCGCGTCAACAAGAACCCTGGCACGCGCGCGGTCACTGGCCCAGAGCTGCGCACCATCTTCCTGGGCATGGACCAGAAGCGCGACGAGCTGCTCTATTCCAGCGTGAAAGGCAAGAACCCGTTCAAGGACAAGCGTGTGCGCCAGGCGTTCTACCAGGCCATCGACATCGACGGCATCAAGAAGAACGTGATGCGCGGTGCCTCCAACCCCTCGGCACTTATGGTGGGCCCAGGCATCAACGGGTTTGACCCCAGCGTCAAGCGCCTGCCCTACGATCCCGACGCCGCCAAGAAGCTGATGGCCGACGCAGGCTATGCCGACGGCTTCGAGGTCACGATGAACTGCCCGAACGACCGCTACGTGAACGACAGCAAGATCTGCCAGGCCGTGGCAGCCAACCTTGCGCGCATCAACGTGAAGATCAAGTTGCTGGCGGAAACCAAGGGCACCTACTTCCCCAAGGTGTTGCGCCGCGATACCAGTTTCTACATGCTGGGCTGGACGCCCTCCACCTACGATGCCCACAACGCTCTGAATGCGCTGATGGTGTGTCCGGATGACAAGGGTGCGGGCCAATTCAACCTTGGCGCCTATTGCAACCCCAAGGTGGATGAGTTGACACACCAAATCCAGGTGGAAACCGATAAGACCAAGCGCAACGCCATGATCAAGGAAGCGTTTGTCTTGCATGCGGACGACGTTGGCCATCTCCCTCTGCACCAGCAAGCGCTGGCCTGGGGCGTGAGCAAAAAGGTCAAACTGGTGCAACTTGCCGACAACTTCATGCCCTTCAAATGGATGAGCATCGAGAAGTGAGCCGCGCCCCAAGCACGGTGGCAGCGCGCCGATGAAGGGCGCGTTGTGGCGGGGCTGGGACAGCGACCTGGCGCACAGCCTGCGCAGCTCTCCGGTTGCCATGGCGGCGGCGGTGGTTGCGCTGGTATGTGTGCTGGCGTCGCTGTTCGCCGGCCATGTGGCGCCGCACAACCCCTTTGACCTGGCCAGCCTGGAGCTGGGTGATTCGCGCCTGCCGCCCGCGTGGATGGAAATGGGCTCCAGCAAATACCTGCTGGGCACCGACGACCAGGGCCGCGACATGCTCTCGGCGGTGATTTACGGCGCCCGCATTTCCCTGATTGTGGGCGTGGCTTCGGTTGTCATTTCGGTGCTGGTGGGCGTCCTGCTGGGCTTGCTCGCGGGTTACCTGGGCGGCTGGGTCGATGGCCTGCTGATGCGCCTGTGCGACGTCATGCTCTCGTTCCCCGCGATTTTGGTGGCCTTGCTGATTGCCGGGGTCGGGCGCGCCATGTTCCCCAACGCGCACGAGTCACTGGCCTTCGGCGTGCTGATCCTGTCGATTTCACTGACCGGCTGGGTGCAGTACGCGCGCACCGTGCGCGGCTCGACGCTGGTCGAGCGCAGCAAGGAATACGTGCAGGCGGCGCGCGTCACTGGCGTGCCGTCCTTGCGCATCATGCGCCGCCATGTACTGCCCAACGTGATGGGGCCGGTGATGGTGCTGGCCACCATCCAGGTCGCCACGGCCATCATCACCGAGGCGACGCTGTCCTTTCTGGGCGTGGGCGCGCCGCCCACCTCGCCGTCGCTGGGCACCTTGATTCGCGTTGGCAACGACTATCTGTTTTCCGGCGAATGGTGGATCACCGTGTTCCCCGGGTTGATGCTGGTGCTGATTGCGCTGTCGGTGAACCTGCTGGGCGACTGGCTGCGCGATGCGCTCAATCCGAGGTTGCAATGAGACACCGCCCTGAGTCGCCTCGCGCCTCGGTGCAGCCGCCAGAGGCGGCAGCCCTTCGGGGATGTCCAAGTCTGCGCAGGCAGGCTTGGAGCCGCACCCCTCAGCCCCCTCACTTGCGCTATCGCTTGGAGGGGGGACGCAGCCGGCGCTGCGGGGCGGCCATTGCGCGGCTGCCGCTGGTATGGGCCGCGCCCGAGTTTTTCGCGGCAGATTTTCCTTAACGCTATGGACCCGTCGCGTGCCCCTGCTTGAAGTCAAAGACCTGGTGGTCGAATTTCCGAACCGGCGCGGCACCTTGCGGGCGCTGGACGGCATCTCCTTTGCGATTGAGCCGGGCGAAATCCTGGGCGTGGTCGGCGAATCGGGCGCGGGCAAGTCGCTCACGGGCGCCGCGATCATCGGGCTGCTGGAGCCGCCGGGGCGCATTGCTTCGGGCGAGATCTGGCTGGAAGGTCGCCGCATTGACTCGCTCGATGCCAACGCCATGCGCCACATCCGTGGCCGCCACATTGGCGCTATTTTTCAAGACCCGCTCACCTCGCTGAACCCGCTGTATACCGTCGGCCGCCAGCTGACCGAAACCATCCTCACGCACCTGCCCATGAACCGCGCCCAGGCGCGGGATCGGGCCATAGAGCTGCTGGCCGACACCGGCATTCCGGCGCCCGAGCAGCGCATCGACCATTACCCGCACCAGTTCTCCGGCGGCATGCGCCAGCGCGTGGTGATTGCGCTGGCGCTGGCCGCCGAGCCGCGCCTGATCGTGGCCGACGAGCCCACCACTGCGCTGGATGTGTCGATTCAGGCGCAGATCATCCAGCTGCTCAAAAGCGTCTGTGCCTCGCGCGGCGCCGCCGTCATGCTGATCACCCACGACATGGGCGTGATTGCCGAAACCTGCGACCGCGTGGCGGTGCTGTACGCCGGACGCGTGGCCGAGATCGGGCCGGTGCATGCGCTTATCAACCACCCCGCGCACCCCTACACCGAGGGATTGATGGCGGCCATTCCCGACATGACCCAAGACCGCGAGCGCCTGCACCAGATCGACGGCGCCATGCCGCGGCTGAACGCCATCCCGCCGGGCTGCGCCTACCACCCGCGCTGCCCGCAAGCCTTTGCACGCTGCCAGGTTGAGCGCCCCGATTTGCTCGACGCCGGCGCCACGCGCGCGGCCTGCTGGCTGCACGCGCCCAAGGAGCAGGCGTGAGCAGCACCTTGCCATCATCTAGCCCGCTGGTGCAGGCGCACGACCTGGCCAGGAGTTTCGACGTCTCGGCCCCTTGGCTCAACCGCGTCATCGAGCGCCGGCCCCGCACGCTGCTGCACGCGGTCGATGGCGTCAGCTTCGAGATCGAGCGCGGCAAGACGCTGGCGCTGGTGGGCGAATCCGGCTGCGGCAAGAGCACTGTGGCGCGCCTGCTGGTCGGCCTGTACCAGCCGTCGCGCGGAAGTTTTGCGTTTGATGGCCAGGATGCGCACCTTGGCTATGCCGGGGCCGATGCGCACGCCCTGCGCCGGCGCATCCAGATGATTTTTCAGGACCCCTATGCCAGCCTGAACCCGCGCTGGCGGGTCGAAGACATCGTCGGCGAGCCGCTGCAAGAGCACGGCATGGCAAGCGGCAAGGCCGAACTGCGCGAGCGCGTCGGGGCGCTGCTGGAATCCGTCGGGCTGTCGCCGCTCGACATGGCGAAGTTTCCGCACCAGTTCTCGGGCGGTCAGCGCCAGCGCGTGTCGATTGCGCGGGCGCTGGCAACCGAGCCGGAGTTTCTGGTCTGCGACGAGCCTACATCGGCGCTCGACGTTTCGGTGCAGGCGCAGGTGCTCAACATCATGAAGGACCTGCAGCAGCGCCGGGGCCTGACCTACCTCTTCATCAGCCACAACCTCGCGGTGGTGCGCCATGTGAGCGACAGCGTGGGCGTCATGTACCTGGGGCGCCTGGTCGAACTGGCCGACAAGGCCAGCCTGTTTGCCGAGCCGCGCCATCCGTACACGCGCATGCTGCTCGACGCCATCCCCAAGATGCACGACACCGGCCGCGCGCGCACGCCCGTGCAAGGCGAGGTGCCCAATCCGCTCGCGCCGCCACCGGGATGCGCCTTCAACCCGCGCTGCCCGCACGCCAACGACCGCTGCCGCAGCGAGCGCCCGCAGCTGCTGTCGATTGGCGGCATACGGGTCGCCTGCCATGCGGTGGAGGAAGGGCGTATCTGAGCCCTGCGCGGGGATATGCTATTAAATAAATAGCTGACTGCGCTTGTCCAGTAAGCGCTAGAGGCATATTTCGCTTTAACTTTGCCAGATGCGGCGTTTGCGCCGCTGGTCAAATCTGTCAGGTCTGCTACAACTACCCAAGGGCGCCGTGCGCCCGAACAGGAGATTTGCATGACCACATTCACCCTTGAAAGCCCCGACATCCCTGCCGGCGGCACTGTGCCTGCGCATTTTGAATTTGACAGCTTTGGTTGCTCAGGGCGCAACGAGTCCCCGGCGCTGCGCTGGAGCAACCCGCCCGAGAGCACGCGCAGCCTCGCGCTCACCGTGTTCGACCCGGACGCCCCCACCAGCTCGGGCTGGTGGCACTGGGTGGTGGTCGATCTGCCGCCCACCACCACCGGCCTGGACGCCAAGGCGGGCGCGCGCGGCGATGCAGGCCTGCCCAAGGGCGCGCGCCACATTCGCAACGACTACGGCGCGCTGGCCTGGGGCGGCCTGTGCCCGCCACCGGGCGACAAGCCGCACCGCTACGTGTTCACGCTGCATGCGCTGAGTGTGGAGCGGCTTGACATCCCGAACGACGCCACAGCCGCGCTCGCAAGCTTCATGATCAATGCCAACACCCTGGCCAAGGCGAGCTTCACTTCGCTGTACGGGCGCCCAGCGCAATAGGCGAGGGCTGCGCTCCAGCGCTGGCACCGCCAAGGGCGCGGGGGTCTGACCCCGATTTGCCGAAAGGGCAGCAGCGGTGCGCTTGTGCGCCGGTTCGGTCGCCTTGAATCCGGCGCCTACACTTGGCCAATCTCTCAGCGTTTCATTTTCAGGACCCGCATGCATCAGCTCGACGCCCTTAAACAGTTCACTACCGTCGTCGCCGACACCGGCGATTTCAAGCAGCTGGCGCAGTTCCAGCCGCAGGACGCGACGACCAACCCCTCGCTCATCCTCAAGGCGGTGCAAAAGCCCGACTACGCGCCGCTGCTGCAATCGACCGTGGACGCTTGGCGCGGCCGGGCCATGGACGAGGTCATCGACCGCCTGCTGGTGCGCTTTGGCTGCGAGATCCTGGCCATTATTCCGGGCCGCGTCTCGACCGAAGTCGATGCCCGCCTGAGCTTTGACACCAGCGCCACCATTGCGCGCGCCGAGCGCATCATCGAGCTGTACCAGGCCGAGAGCGTGCACATCGACCGCGTGCTGATCAAGGTCGCCGCCACCTGGGAGGGGATCGAGGCAGCGCGCAAGCTCGAAGCGCGCGGCATCCACACCAATCTGACGCTGCTGTTCTCGATGGCACAGGCCGTGGCCTGCGCCCAGGCCAAGGTGCAGCTGATCTCGCCCTTCGTCGGGCGCATCTACGACTGGTACAAGAAGCAGGCCGGCGCACAGTGGGACGAGGCGGCGCGGGCCGGTGCCAACGACCCCGGCGTGCAGTCGGTCACGCAGATCTACCACTACTACAAGCACTTCGGGATTCCGACCGAAATCATGGGCGCGAGCTTTCGCAACATCGGCCAGATCACCGCGCTGGCCGGTTGCGACTTGCTGACCATCGCGCCCGAGCTGCTGGCGCAGTTGGCGCAAAGCGAGGCGCCACTGCCGCGCGCGCTCGACGCCGACGCTGCGCGCGCCATGGATATTGCTGCGGTGCAGTACGACGAGAGGAGCTTTCGCTACGCGCTCAACGAAGACGCGATGGCGACCGAGAAGCTGGCCGAGGGCATTCGTGCGTTCGCGGCCGATGCGGTCAAGCTGGAGCAGCTGATCCTCGCCGCGTAAGCGGGCTGCGCTGCAGCTGCTCCCACTGGCGCGGCAGCGAAATTTAGAGTAAAAAGAGGTTCTAGCGCTTATCCAT
>JAUCDU010000155.1:0-6542 GCA_034674825.1 Giesbergeria sp. | reverse complement strand
AGTACAACATCCTGTTTCGCGACGACAAGAGCTACCCCTATCTGAAAATCACCGGTGTGGCGGCCAAGGACGGCAGCGGCGAGGCGCCTGGTCAGCGCTTTCCGCGGCTCGCCTACTACCGCGGCAGCACCGACAAGAAGCACCGCTACTTCGGTCCCTACCCGAGCGGCTGGGCGGTGAAGGAAACCATCTTGCTGCTGCAAAAGGTGTTTCGTTTGCGCACCTGCGAAGACACCGTGTTCGCCAACCGCACGCGCCCCTGCCTGCTGTACCAGATCAAGCGCTGCAGTGCGCCTTGCGTGGGCCTGATTTCGCCAGAAGCCTACGCGGTTGACGTGGCGCATGCCGAGGCCATGCTGCGCGGCGAGGCGGGGGCGGTGATGGAGGCCCTGCAGCAGCGCATGATGTCGCACGCCGAGCGGCTCGAGTTCGAGCAGGCGGCGGAGCTGCGCAACCAGATCACGGCGCTCGCGCGCGTGCTGCACCAGCAGTCGGTGGAGACCACAAGCGACAAGGATGTCGACATCCTGGCCGTACGCGTGCAGGGTGGGCGCGCCTGCGTCAACCTGGCCATGGTGCGGGGCGGGCGGCACCTGGGGGATCGCGCCTACTTCCCCGTGCACGTGGACGATGCAGCGGCGCTGCACGCAGCGCGTGCGCAAGAGAGCGCTACCGAGCAAGACAAAGAAGGCCAGGGCGCCGACGATGAAGGCCCGGCCTTGCCCGTGGAAGCGCTGGTGTTGCAGGCGTTTATTGCGCAGCACTATCTGGATGTGCCCGTGCCTCCGGTGCTGGTCACCAGCGAACCGGTCGAGCGCAGCCTGCTGGACGCCCTTGGCACGCAGGCGGGCGTGCGCATCAGCGCCGTGCACCAGCCGCGCGAGCAGCGCCGCGCGTGGCTGGACATGGCGCAGAACAATGCGCAGTTGCAGCTCGCGCGCCTGCTCGCCGAGGAAGGCTCGCAGCAGGCACGCACCCGTGCGCTGGCGCTGGCGCTGGACCTGGCGCAAGACGACCTGGACAACCTCCGCATTGAGTGTTTCGACATTTCTCACACGGCGGGCGAATCCACCCAGGCGTCGTGCGTGGTGTTTCAGAACCACAAGATGCAAAGCAGCGAGTACCGCCGTTTCAACATTGACGGCATCACCGGCGGCGACGACTACGCCGCCATGCGCCAGGTGCTCGAGCGCCGCTACAGCAAGGTCGCCGAGGCGCAGCGCGAGGCCGGCGGCGCCGAGATTGCGCCGGGCAGCGCGCGCTTGCCCGACCTGGTGCTGATCGACGGCGGCAAAGGCCAGGTCGGCGTCGCGCGCGAAGTCTTTGGCGCGCTCGGCCTCGACGTTTCGCGCATCGTCGGGGTCGAGAAAGGTGAGGGCCGCAAGGTGGGTCTCGAAGAGCTGGTGTTTGCCGATGGGCGCGAGAAGGTCACCCTCGGCAAGGACTCGGCTGCGCTGATGTTGGTGGCGCAAATCCGCGACGAAGCGCATCGCTTTGCCATCACCGGCATGCGCGCCGCCCGCGCTCGGGTGCGCACGGGCGCCAGTCGTCTGGAAGATATCGCCGGTGTCGGGCCAAAGAAACGCGCGCGCCTGCTGCAGCGCTTTGGCGGCGTGCGCGGCGTGGCAGCAGCCAGCGTGGCCGACCTGTGCACGGTGGAGGGCATTTCGCCGGCGCTGGCGCAGGAAATTTACCGCGCCTTGCGCTGACTGACGCCGGCTGCGAGCGCGCTGTGAGTGCGCTGTGAGGGCGTGACAAGCGTTGCCAAGATCGGGCGCGCCGCGTGACACAATCGGCGCCATGTTCTGGACCATTCCCACCATCATGACCTGGACGCGCATCGTCGCGATACCGCTGATCGTGGGGGTGTTCTACCTGCCGCTCTCCACCGAGTCCCGCAACCTCATCGCCACTGTGATGTTCGTGGTGTTTGCCGCGACCGACTGGCTCGATGGCTACCTGGCACGCCGCCTGAACCAGACCTCGGCGTTTGGCGCCTTCCTCGATCCTGTGGCCGACAAGTTCCTCGTCGCGGCGTCGCTCTTGGTGCTGGTGCATCTGCAGCGCACCGACGTGTTCGTCGCACTCATCATCATCGGGCGTGAGATTGCCATCTCGGCCCTGCGCGAATGGATGGCGCAGCTGGGCGCGTCGCGCAGCGTTGCGGTGCATATGCTGGGCAAGCTCAAGACCACCGCGCAGATGGTTGCCATCCCGTTCCTGCTCTACGACGGCCCGTTGCCAGCGGGGTTGGACTCGGGCGTCGTCGGGCTGTGGCTGATCTGGATTGCGGCCGTGCTCACGGTCTGGTCCATGGTCTATTACCTGCAAAAAGCCCTGCCGGAAATTCGCGCTCGCGTGAAGTAAAAATTTAAGCAAAATTGGCCTCTTGCGCTTATTGGGTAAGCGTCAGAAGCTATTGTTTCAGGAGTATTCATGGCCAAACACCGGATCGCCGTGATTGCCGGTGACGGCATCGGCAAGGAGGTCGTCCCCGAGGGCCTGCGCGTGCTCGAAGCCGCCGCCACGCGCTTTGGCATCGACCTGCAGTTCGATCATTTCGACTTTTCCAGCTGGGACTATTTCGAGCGCCACGGCAAGATGCTCCCCGACGACTGGAAGGCGCAAATCGGCACGCACGATGCGCTGTATTTTGGTGCCGTCGGCTGGCCAGAGAAAATTCCAGACCATGTCTCGCTCTGGGGCTCGCTGCTGTTGTTTCGGCGCGAGTTCGACCAGTACGTGAACTTGCGGCCAGCGCGCCTCATGCCTGGCGTGATCGCGCCCGTGGTGCGACCCGACGGTAGCGCCCGCGCGCCCGGTGAGATCGACATGATGATCGTGCGCGAGAACACCGAAGGCGAGTATTCGAGCATTGGCGGGCGCATGTTCGAGGGCACTGCGCGCGAAATCGTCATGCAGGAAACCGTGATGACGCGCCACGGCGTCGATCGGGTGCTGCGCTTCGCGTTCGAACTCGCCCGTTCGCGCCCCACAAAGCACCTGACCAGCGCGACCAAATCCAACGGCATCGCCATCAGCATGCCGTACTGGGACGAGCGCGTGGCTGCGATGGCACTTGAGTACCCGGACGTGCGCGTTGACAAGTTTCACATCGACATCCTCACAGCGCATTTCGTGCAGCGCCCGGATGCGTTTGACGTGGTCGTTGCGAGCAATCTTTTTGGCGACATCCTGAGCGATCTTGGCCCCGCCTGCACCGGCACCATAGGCATTGCGCCCAGCGCCAATCTGAACCCGGCGCGTACGCATCCCTCGCTGTTCGAGCCGGTGCACGGCTCGGCACCGGACATTGCAGGGCGCCATATTGCCAACCCCATTGGGCAGATCTGGTGTGGCGCATTGATGCTTGATTTCCTCGGGTATCGTGCGGCGCACGACGCAGTTTTGGCAGCGATCGAAGCAGCGATCGAGCCGCGCAGTGGTGCACCACGCACGCCCGACCTGGGCGGGTCGGCGAACACGCAAGACATGGGTCGCGCCATCGCACAACTGCTGTGATTCAAATCGACCAATGTCAATACGGGATTTGCCCATGTGGCTCAAACACGCTCGCAAGCCGCGAATTGGCTGGATGTGGTCTCGAAAGCGGCTAGAATTCACGCTTTCTACGGGTTGCAGGCAGCTCGTATTGACACCGCGAATCCCGGTGGTTTTAATCTCATCCGCAGCACCTGCTGGTGCTCAACCTGTTTGGCTCGCCTCTGCGCAAAATTCGCGTAGCCGCAAGCCGCTCAAGCAGGCGATGACCATAGAACCAAGAGACATCAACCCCCTATATCCGAGAGGCACCTTGTGAACAAAACCGAACTCATCGAGCACATCGCGAACAACGCCGACCTGTCCAAAGCCGCTGCTGCGCGGGCCTTGGAGTCGACCATTGATGCGGTCAAGAAAACCCTGAAAAAAGGCGGTACGGTGTCACTCGTGGGTTTTGGCACGTTTGCAGTTGGTAAACGGGCTGCACGCACCGGTCGCAATCCGCGCACCGGCGCTGCGATTAAAATCAAGGCCGCAAAGGTTCCTAAGTTTCGTCCGGGCAAGGCGTTGAAAGACGCTTTGAACTGACACGCAAATCACGGTGGGGTGCTTAGCTCAGTTGGTAGAGCGGCGCCCTTACAAGGCGTAGGTCGGCGGTTCGACCCCGTCAGCACCCACCACTGATTCAAAGGCGAACGCGAGTTCGCCTTTTCTTTTTGTCCTTGAAAGTCTGACCATGTTTGAATCCATCCGCAAGCATTCCAAGATCGCGATGCTCGTGATGTTCTTGCTGATCATTCCGTCGTTTGTACTCGTCGGTATCGATTCCTCGTATTTTTCCGGCAGCAGCCCGGTCGTGGCACGTGTCGATGGTCATGACATCACGCAGGCAGAGTGGGACCAGACGCACCGTGTAGAGTCAGATCGCATCCGTTCCCAGCAGCCTGGTATAGACGGCGCATTGCTCGATTCCCCGCAGGCGCGGTACGCCACACTGGAACGCTTGGTACGTGATCGCGTCTTGCAGGTTGCGGCGAACAAAATGCATCTGGAGCCCAGCGATGCGCGGCTCGCCAGTGCCTTGCAGGAAATTCCGCAAATTGCGGCGCTTCGCCGGGCAGACGGCACACTGGATGGCGAGGCTTACCGCAGCCTGGTCGCCGCGCAAGGCATGACGCCAGAAGGCTTTGAGGCATCGATGCGCCGGGATCTGGCCATCAACCAGGTGATGGGCGCAATCATGTCCACCAGCTTTGCCACCCCGGCGCAGGCAGACGTCACGCTCGCGCCGCTGTTCCAGCAGCGTGAGATTCGCGTGGCCAGTTTCAAGTCCAAGGACTTTGCCGCCAAAGTTCAGGTGACTGACGCCGATCTGCAGGCCTATTACAAAGCCCACGCCAGCGAATTCAAGCAAGCCGAGCAAGCCAACATTGAGTACGTGGTGCTCAACCTGGAGGCGGTGCGTGCAGGTATCGTCTTGAGCGAAGATGATCTCAAGACTTATTACAAGGAAAACCTCGCTCAGATTGCAGGCAAAGAAGAGCGACGTGCCAGCCACATTCTGATAGAGGCTGGAAAAGATGCGCCCGCTGCCCAACGTGCTGCCGCCAAGCAGCGCGCTGAAGAAATCTTGTCGCAGCTGCGCAAAGCGCCGGAGAAGTTTGCAGAACTTGCAAAGAAAGATTCGCAAGACTTGGGTTCGGCGAAGGAGGGCGGTGATCTTGGGTTTTTCGCTCGGGGTGCCATGGTCAAACCGTTTGAAGACGCCGCGTTCAAACTGGAGAAGAATGCCATCAGCGATGTTGTGGAAAGCGACTTCGGCTACCACATCATCAAGGTGACCGACATCAAGAAGCCACCGGTTCCCACGTTCGAAGAAAAGCGTGCTGAGATCGAAGGCCTCCTGAAAGACCAGCAAGCTCAGCGCAAGTTCGCCGAGGTAGCCGAAACCTTCACCAACACGGTCTATGAGCAGTCGGATAGTCTCAAACCCGTCGTCGACAAACTGAAGCTTGAACTGCACACAGCCACGGGCGTGACGCGTACACCTGCAGTTGGCGCAACAGGAGCCCTTGCAAGCGCGAAACTACTCACTGCGTTGTTCGCCCCCGACGCGGTAGAGAACAAGCGCAACACGGAAGCTGTTGAAATTGGGCCCAATCAATTGGCCTCGGCGCGTATCACGCAGTACACACCCGCCCGCACGTTGACATTCGACGAAGCGCGCGAAAAAGTCCGCACCTTGTTTGTTGCCAGCAAGTCTGCTGAGCTTGCCCGCGCCGAAGGTGAAGCGAAGCGTGAAGAGTGGGCCAAGAGCGACGCCGCCGCGTCCAAAGCGCTGTCCGCGCCGTTCTTGGTATCACGGCAAAATTTGCACGAACAGGCAGCAGCGCTTGTGGAGAAAGTCATGAGCGAAGATCAAGCCAAGTTCCCCGCCTGGATTGGTGTGGACTTGGGCTCGCAGGGTTACGTCGTAGCGCAGATAACGCGCATCGTCGAAAACAAGGCCGAACCCGAGAGCGTCGTCGCGCAGCGACGCCAGCAGTACCTGCAATGGTGGACCAACGCCGAGGCGCTTGCGTACTACGAGCGACTCAAAGTCCGCTTCAAGGCGCAGATCAAGGTGCCGCGCCCCAGCGGAGCTCTCATCGCAGAGGGTTGAATTCATCGTATAATTTAAAGCTCTACGGTGGCTGTAGCTCAGTTGGTAGAGTCCAGGATTGTGATTCCTGTTGTCGTGGGTTCGAGCCCCATCAGCCACCCCAAGCACATTGAAACCCCGCTATCTAATCGGTAGCGGGGTTTTTTCTTGTCTGATGCTTGCAGGCGATCTGCAGGCAACTTGCTCGAACCCTCAGTTTTTGGGCGGATTGAGTCTTCTCGGTTACAAGGCTCCATGACTGATGCAATGGGCATGCGGGGCCTCTTGGCTTCTGCGGCCTCGCAGTAAAAATATCTGAAGAATTTTCGGATGCTTTTTAAAGCTGCGCCCAAACCCGTACTACAATCTGCGGCTCCCCTGCAAACGCGCAGAAGGTTAG
>JAUCDU010000154.1:0-6666 GCA_034674825.1 Giesbergeria sp. | reverse complement strand
TGCTGGTGGGCACGTTGAAGCGCCAGGGCTCAATGCCGCGCTGCCAGTCGCTCCAGGTGAACGCCATGTCGGCCACGCCATCGTCTCCGGTGTGGCGCACGCTGACGAAATAGCCGTCGGCGCTGCCGTAGTCGTCCTGGCCTTCATCGCAGCGCGGCGCGCTACGGGGCAGACCGGTGATGGGCGCCCGGCCCTGGGCATCGGTCAGGCCTGAAGCCAGCAGGCGGCCATCGCACCCCGAAACCTGCACCATGGCGCCCTTGACCACCTTGCCCGTATCGAGCGAGGTCACCCAGGCCAGCGCATTTTCACGCCCGAGCTTGAAGTGCACCGCCAGATTCGTCACCAGCGCGCTGGTGCGCACGTACATGGTGCGCTTGGCACCGTATTCGGGTGCCAGCAGCGAGGCCCCGAGCACCGGCGAAGCGACTTCAAGCACATGAAATCCTGGCGAGAGCGGCACCCCCACCACCTCGAACGGGCGCGGGTCTGCTGCATCGGCGTGCGGCAAGCTGATGCTGCGGGCGCCAGGCAAGCCGGCCAGCAGCGACACCATGCGCGTTTGCAGGTAGTGCTTGTCGCCATCCTTGAGCACCGGCGGCAATGCGCCGCGCGCATCGCGCCGGGCCTGCTTGCGCGTCACCTCGCCGCGGTCGTAGTACTGCACACGGCGGTACCAGGCAATGATGTCGGCGTCGCTCTGCGGCGTGAGCGTGGCCATTTGTGCACCCTCTGTCGCCAGCGCGGGACCGAGCGCCTGCACGCGCAGCGCGGGTTCGACCTTGCGCAGTGTGATGGGCAGCAGCGCAGGGCCGCTCGGGCCCTCGGCAAAGCGCTCGACGATGCCAAAGGGCGCGGCGGCAAACTTGGCCAGCGGAGGCATGGCGCCGGTTGCAACAGATAGCGGGAACATGCTGGCATTGGCCAGCGTGCGACCGGAGGCGTCGGCGAAGTCCTTGGGCAGCTCCAGCGCGTACGAAGTCGCTTCGGCGAACGGCGGTGCAAAGCGCACGCTGCTGACCAGGGTGTCGCCCTTGATGGGCGTGGTCTGTTCGTCGCCATCGAACACCGGCTTTTGCACCTCAAGCGGCCCACGCAAGCGCAGCGCCGAAGCCAGCTTGTAGGGCACCGGCGCGCTGAACGCCACCGTCATTGGGCGAATCGGCAGGCAGGCGGCCTGCGCGTTCTCGCGCTCGCAACGCAGCTCGGCGGTGAAAGCCTCGCGCACCGTGTAGCCAAAGCGCTTGTCCACCTTGGTGACCACCCCGCTGGGTGTGGCCAGGCCCTTGCCCACCACCAGCTGCAGCTTGCTGCCAGCCGTCAGGCGCCGGTTGCAGGCCAGGGTGGCAATGGTGAGCGGCGCCTTGGCGGCTTGTTTGTCCAGGCGCAGCGCCTTGAGCAATTCATCGCGCTGCGCGCCTTCGATCAGGCGCACCGGAATGCGCTCACCCACGCCTTCCATGCTGCACCAGGCACTTGCCTTGACACTGGCAAGTGTGGCCGGCCCGCTCAGTTCGAGGACAAAAAACTGGTCCTCATCGAGCTGCTGCCAGGTGCGTGGACGCACAAATTCGACCAAGGGGCCGCCACTATTGAATTCATAGCTTCTGGCGCCCTTCCAGTCTGCGCCAGAGGGTGATTTGAGCTGAGAATTTGGCTGCGCGGTGCAGCGCACGCCCGGCGGCAGGTGCTGCGCAAAATCAAACACCCATTCGCGCTCGCTGGTCCAGCGCCCGCTGCCTTGGCTGGCCGCCGCGTCGCTGCAACTGATGGTGAACGGCGCAGGCGCCTTCGGATCGCCGAACTGCACCGCAGGTGCGTCAAAGCGCGCCACCAGCTGGCGCACGCTGGCGACCTCTCCTTGCGGAGAGAAGCGGCTCAGCTGCAGCGCCTGTGCTCCCAGCGGACCAAGCAAGGCTGCCAGCGCAAGGAGGGTGTGGAAGCGGCGCATGCGAATGCCTTTCTTTTGTGTTCTCGCCCGAGGGTACCAAAGCGGCCCACAGAACCCCGACGCGCGCACTCGCCCGCGTCCTACGCGCGGGCCGCGCTGCGGGTTTCACCATCGCGCTTTCCCCCACAGGACTTCACCATGGCGACCAAACAAGACCGCGCACCTGCAAACGTGCGCAACACCCAGAGTGGGCAAGCCGAAGACGCCCTGCGAGGCACAGGTGACGAACTGCAGCAGCAGGCTGGCGGCACGCACCCGCCCATGACGACGCAGCAGGGCATCGTCATCCCCGACAACCAGAACTCGCTCACCAGCACGCCGCGCGGGCCCACGCTGCTCGAAGACTTCATCCTGCGCGAAAAAATCACCCATTTCGACCACGAGCGCATTCCCGAACGCGTGGTGCATGCGCGCGGCTCGGCCGCGCACGGCTTTTTCGAGCTGACCGATTCACTGGCCGAGTTCACCACCGCCAAGGTGCTGACCGAAGTCGGCACCAAGACGCCCGTGTTTGCGCGCTTTTCCACCGTGGCCGGCGGCGCCGGGTCGGTCGACACCCCGCGCGATGTGCGCGGCTTCTCGGTCAAGCTCTATACCAACGAAGGCAACTGGGACCTGGTGGGCAACAACATTCCGGTGTTCTTCATTCAGGACGCAATGAAGTTCCCCGATCTGGTGCACGCGGTGAAGATGGAACCCGACCGCGGTTTCCCGCAAGCGGCCTCAGCGCACGACACCTTCTGGGACTTTGTCTCGCTGATGCCTGAATCGATGCACACCGTGATCTGGGCGATGAGTGACCGCGCCATTCCCCGCAGCCTGCGCATGATGGAGGGTTTCGGCATCCACAGCTTCCGGCTGGTGAACGCCGAGGGCAAGAGCACCTTCGTCAAATTCCACTGGCGCCCCAAGCTGGGCCTGCAGTCCACCGTGTGGGATGAGGCCGCCAAGCTGCAGGGCGCGGACAACGATTTCCACCGGCGCGATTTGTTCGAGGCCATCACCGGCGGCGACTTCCCCGAATGGGAGTTTGGCGTGCAGCTGTTCACCGAAGAAGACGCAGCCAAATTCCCGTTCGACCACCTCGACGCGACCAAGCTCATCCCCGAAGAATTGGTGCCGCTGCGCATCGTGGGCCGCATGGTGCTCGATCGCTGGCCCGACACCTTCTTTGCCGAAACCGAGCAGGCCGCGTTTTGCCCCGCCAACGTGCCGCCGGGCATTGATTTTTCCAACGACCCGCTGCTGCAGGGCCGGCTGTTTTCCTACCTCGACACGCAGCTCATCCGCCTGGGCGGGCCGAACTTCACGCAGATTCCTATCAACGCGCCCAAGTGCCCATTCCACAACCTGCAACGCGACGGCCACATGCAAATGCAGGTGCACAAGGGCCGCGTCAACTACGAGCCCAGCAGCCTGCAGGGCGACACGCCGCGCGCCTCGCAGGCGCAGGGCACGCCGCGCTCTTTTGCCGAACGGCCCGACGACGGCGTGAAGGGCCGCGTGCGCCCCGAGAGCTTTGCCGACCACTACAGCCAGGCGCGCCAGTTCTTCATCAGCCAGAGCAAGCCCGAGCAGGCGCACATTGCGTCTGCCTATGTGTTCGAGCTGTCCAAGGTGCAAACGCAGCACGTACGCGAAGCCGTCGTCGGCCACCTGCGCCACATCGACGAGAGCCTGGCGCAGCGCGTTGCCGACGGCCTGGGCCTGCCCAAGCTGCCGCCCGCACCCCCGGCTGCCGTGCCGACGAAAGACCTGCCGGCCTCGCCTCCACTGGCCATCATCGCCAAGATGAAGCACACGCTGCAGGGCCGCTGCGTCGGCATTCTCGTGGCCGATGGCTCGGACGGCGCAGCGCTGGACAAGCTCAAGAAAGCCGCGATGAAGGAGGGCGCGAGCGTCAAAATCGTCGCCCCCAAGCCCATGGTGAAGCTTGCCGACGGCAGCCTGCTTGCCGCCGACGGCCAGCTGGCCGGCACGCCTTCGGTCGTGTTTGACGCCGTCGCCTCCATGCTTGACCCCAAGATGGGCCAGCAGCTTGCCAGCGAGGGGGCGGCCGTGGACTGGTTCCGGGACGCCTTTGGCCACCTCAAGGCAATTGCCGCCTGCCAAGGCACCCAGCCGATCCTGGACGCCGGCAGCGTCAAGCGCGACGCCGGGGTGTTTGAGCCCAGCGATGTGAAAGCCTTCCTCGACGCCGCCAAGACGCGCCAATGGGACCGCGAGCCCAAGGTGCGCATGCTGGCCTGAGTGACCCGTTCAACCAAGGAGACCCACGATGACAAAACCCAAATACGACCGCGCGCAGCTTGAAGACCTGGTGCTGCAGATGATGGAAACCGAACTGGGCGGCGAGAAGATTTATCGCGCCGCCATCGCCACGGCCACCAACAGCGACCTCAAGGAGGAATGGCAAGGCTATCTGGAAGAGACCCTGCACCACCAGGAGGTGGTGCGCGGCCTGTGCGACGTCCTGGGCTTGAACCCCGACCAGCAGTCGCCTACCCGCACCGTGGTGGGCCACATCGGAAAATCGCTGGTGCAGGCCATTGAAATGGCCCAGCGCTCCGCGCCGCCCGAAGCTGCGCAGGTAGTGGCCGCCGAGTGCGTGGTACTCGCAGAAACCAAGGACCACGCCAACTGGGAACTGCTGGGGCGGGTGGCCGAAGTGGCAACCGGGGACATCGGCAACGAGCTCAAGGCCGCGCACAAGGAGGTGGAGCAGCAGGAAGACCACCATCTGTTCCACACCAAGGGCTGGATGCGCGAACTCGCCATTCAAGGCCTGGGCATGCCGGCAGTGCTGCCTCCGCCCGAGGAAGTCAAACAGGTCGAGACCGCCATCGGCGCGTCACGCGCAGAGCACGCGCGCTCGTCAATGCTGTAGCCGATTGAGCGGAGTCGCTCAGTGCTCCTGAATGAATAGCTGCCAGCGCATACTGTGTAAGCGCTAGCAGCTGTTTTTGGTTGAAATCGTCCCTGCGCTATGCACTGCAGGGGAATGCTTCACTGGGGCTTGAAGCCGCTGTCCTGGATGATGCGGGTCCAGGCCTTGGTGTAGGCCTGCTCCCGCTTTGCAAGCTGATCTGGCGTCATGTATTCAACCGTCAGGCCCAGGGCCACGAGCTGCTTGCGTACTTCCGGGAGTGCCAGCACCTTGGCCACGCCGTCAGAGAGGCGCTGCACTTCGGCTGCCGGCGTACCTTTGGGCGCATAGATGCCGTAGTAGGGCAAATCTTCAAATCCTTTGAGGCCAATCTCGTCGAACGTCGGCACATCAGGCAGCGCCGCCTGCCGCTCGGTGCCCAGCACCGCCACGACGCGAAGCTTGCCGGCCCGGTGGTTCTCGATGAAATCCTGCACCGAACCGACGCCGGCATGAATCTGGTTGCCCAGCATGTCGGTAATCATCGGCGCGCTGCCACGGTACGGCGCCGACACCAGATCGAGCTTGTACTTGTCGGCAATCACTTTCACCAGAAACTCGGGCGTGGAAGCGGGCGCCGGGATACCGACGGCGTCTTTTCCACCCTGCTTTGTTTTCACCCAATCGACATAGCCGTTGAAGTTCGTTGCGGGCGTGCCGCCCGACACCGCAAAGGCATTGACGAAGGTGGCGATCCCGGCGACTGGCACGAAATCGGTCTGGCTCGCGTAGCCAGGGTTCTTGACGACCAAGGGCAGGATGGAAATGGTGTGGTCGTGCGACAAAAACAGCACGCTGCCGTCGGCCGGCGCTGCCTTGAGCGCCTGCGCCGCAATCTGGCCACCTGCACCAGCACGGTTCTCGACCACGACGTTGTTGCCCAGCGGCGCGCGCAGCTTGTCGGCCAACAAGCGCGCAATGGCGTCCGAGCCACCACCGGCCGGGAAGCCCACCATGAGACGTATGGTTTTGCCGTCCTGCGCGAAAGCGGTGGACAGCGTCAAGCCAGCCGCTAGCGCGGCGGCGGCGCGCAAGGCGCGCGAAATCAGGGTGCGACGGGACGAGAACATGGACACGCTCCTTGAAGGCAATGACAGGGAATGGATTCCGAGGACCGCTGCGCGCCTGCCGCGCAGCCAGTCAAAACACTTTGTTTGCAGCAGCCGGCTGTGCTCAACAGCATTGCTACTGTGCCGGCTCTTTCTTATTTTTGCACCAGGCGCGCCTGGTGCCGCGCGATCTGCATTCTCACCTGCGCCGGCGCCGTACCGCCCAAGGTGTTGCGCGCATCGAGCGAGCCGCGCAGGCTCAGCACCTCATACACATCCTTCTCGATCTGCGGATGAAAGCCCTGCAGCACGGAAAGCGGCAGTTCCGACAGGTCGCAGGCGTGCGACTGGGCCGCCTTGACCGCATGCGCCACGGTTTCGTGCGCATCGCGAAACGGCAGGCCCTTCTTGACGAGGTAGTCGGCCAGGTCGGTCGCCGTGGCGTAGCCTTTGCGCGCTGCGTCTTCCATCGGCTGCGGATTCACGGTGATGCCGCCGCTCTTCTCGCCCGTGGCCGCATCGAGCTGACCGCCAATCATTTCAGCAAAGATGCGCAGCGTGTCCTTGAGCGTGTCCACGGTGTCGAACAAAGGCTCTTTGTCTTCCTGGTTGTCCTTGTTGTAGGCCAGCGGCTGGCCTTTCATCAGCGTGATCAGCGCCATCAAATGGCCGACCACGCGGCCCGCCTTGCCGCGCGCCAGTTCGGGCACGTCGGGGTTTTTCTTCTGCGGCATGATCGA
>JAUCDU010000153.1:0-6696 GCA_034674825.1 Giesbergeria sp. | reverse complement strand
CGCGCGCATTCGATGCCCTGCTCTTTAAGCATGTCGGCAAGCTGGTTGTCGGACAGCGGTTTGGCGGGATTCTCGGCCGCCACAAACTGTTTGATGAGCGCACGCACTGCCGTGCTGGAGGCATTGCCTCCGGTGTCCGTGCCCAGGCCTGACCCAAAGAAATACTTGAGTTCGTAGGTGCCCTGCGGCGTGGCCATGTACTTGGCCGTGGTCACCCGCGAAATCGTGGATTCGTGCAGACCCAGCTCGTCGGCGATGTCGCGCAGCACCAGCGGGCGCATGGCCAGTTCGCCGTGCACGAAAAAGTTTTTCTGCCGCTCGACGATGGCGCGCGAGACCCGCAGGATGGTGTCAAAGCGCTGCTGAATGTTCTTGATGAACCAGCGCGCCTCCTGCAGGCGCTGCTGCAGCGCCTGGTGGCCGTCGCTGCCCTTGTGGCCGCGCAGTGCGCCAGCGTAGATGTCGTGCACGCGCAGGCGCGGCATCACGTCGGCGTTGAGCTGCACGGCAAACTGCGCGCTGCCGGTGCCCACGCGTCGCACCAGCACATCGGGCACGATGGCGTTGCGCTCGACGTTGGCAAAGCGCCGTCCCGGGCGCGGCTCGAGGCGCGCGATGAGCGCCATGGCAGCGCGCACCGCGTCTTCGCTGGCGCCGCACAAGGGGGCCAGACGCCGAATGTCACGCCGTGCGAGCAGCTCCAGCGGCTGCTGGCAGATCACCAGGGCGGTCGCCAGCAGGTCCGATTCGTACGCTTCGTCCTGCGCCAGCGTGCGCAGTTGCAGGCTCAGGCATTCGGCCAGATTGCGTGCCCCGACGCCGGTGGGCTCCAGGCTTTGCAAGAGCAAAAGCGCCACCGTGAAGCGGTGCACCAGTTCTTCGGCCTCTTCCATGTCGGCCCCAGCCAGGCCAGCCGCCAGATCCTCCAGCGAATCTTCCAGGTAGCCGTCGTCGTTGAGCGACTCGATCAAAAATCGCAACGCGGCACGGTCGATCGCGCCCAGCCTAAGCGAGAGTGCCTGGCGGTGCAAAAAATCCGATAGCGAGCCATGCTCGTGCGCGCGGTCCAGCGCGTCGCTGGCGCCTTCTTCGCGATCGTGCTGCTGGCGGGCAGGGGCATCGCCGCCCCATTCGGCATCGTCGGGCGCCATCTCGTGCGTGCCATCGCCAGACCAATCGAGCAGTTCATCTGCGCCAGAGGACTCTTGGTCGCTCTTGTCTTCTACGCTTGATTTGCTTGCGCTTTCGGCTCCTGAAGAGCCAGCGTACTCTGCGAGCGGCTCGTCGCCACGCGCAGGGATGTCGGCCTGTTCCAGGCCAAATTCTTCACGCGCAGCCTCGTCGCCCTCGCGTTCCAGAAAAGGGTTGTCGTCGAGCATTTGCTCGACTTCCTGACCCAACTCCAGCGTCGAGAGCTGCAACAGCCGTATGGATTGCTGCAATTGCGGCGTCAGCGCGAGGTGCTGCGATATGCGCAGCGACAGTCCAGGCTTCATGTGGCGCAGCCGGTGGCATGTGCAAACCGGGAAAGCGGCGCCGACACAGCGCGCGAAAACGACTGCCCGCCCCCTTCGGTAGGCGCAAAGGTGGCGCAACGCGCATGCACGCAGGTGCTGCGCATCACATTCGGAAGTGCTCGCCCAGATAAACCCGGCGCACCTCTGCGTTGTCCACAATTTCGGTCGGCGTGCCTTGCGCCAGCACTTCACCTTCGCTGATGATGAAGGCGTGGTCACAAATGCCGAGCGTCTCGCGCACGTTGTGGTCGGTAATCAGGACGCCGATGCCGCGCGCCTTGAGAAATCCGATGATGCGCTGGATTTCAATGACGGCGATCGGGTCGATGCCGGCAAAGGGTTCGTCGAGCAAAATGAAACGCGGCTGCGTCGCCAAGGCACGGGCAATCTCCACGCGTCGACGCTCACCACCCGACAGCGCTGCGGCCGATGACTCGCGCAGGTGTTCAACCCGCAGTTCCTGCAACAGTGCGGTCAGCCGCTCTTCAATCGTGGCCTTGGGCAGCGGCTTGCCGTCCTCGCCTAGTTGCAGCTCCAGCACCGCGCGCACGTTCTGCTCCACCGTGAGTTTGCGAAAGATCGACGCCTCCTGGGGCAAATAGGACAGACCCAGTCGGGAGCGCTTGTGAATGGGCAGATTCGCGACCGAATGCCCGTCGATCAAGATGTCCCCGGCATCGCTGCGCACCAGGCCGACGATCATGTAGAACGATGTGGTCTTGCCGGCGCCGTTCGGCCCGAGCAGGCCCACCACCTCGCCCTTGCTCATGCTGAGCGAAACGTCCTTGACGACCTTGCGCCCGCCGTAAGACTTGGCCAGATGGCGCACCTCCAGCAGGCTGCTCGCACTGCTGGCTTCGAGCGCGGCGCTCACTTGGCCTCGCCCCCCAGGCGCTTGCTCGGGCGCAGTGGCGCTGCGGTGTCAGCGGCAGGTGCGCTTGGCGCTGGCGCAGCCTCGCGGGGCGCCAGGATGGCGCGCACGCGGCCCGTCCCTTCCCCCGGCTTGCCGGTGGGGCGGCCATCGACCGTGAATACATCTGTCAGGTTGTTGTAGACGATCACATCGCCGGTGATGTTGTCGCTCAAGGTGCCGCCGCGAAAGCGGCGCAATTCGGCATCGGTCGTGAAGCGCACGGTGTCGGCTTTGCCGTTGTAGACAATCGTGTTGGCTTCGCCTTCGATGAATTCCTCCGGCGCGCCGGCTGCGGTATCACGCTTCTGGCGGAAGAAGGCGCGCTTGCCCGGGGCACCGGTGACCGTGCCCGACTGGTAGCCCTCCGGATCCTGGTGCACTTCCAGGCGCGCACCCCGCAGCACGATGCTGCCTTTGGTCACCACCACTTTGCCGGTAAAGACACTGGTTTGCTGCAGCTCATCGTGCCGAAGCTGGTCCGCCTCGATGTTCATGGGCTGGTTGCGATCGGCTGCCTCGGCGAACGCCTGCGTGGCCGCAACAAGTGCGAGAACGCCGAACAGCCACCCGACGGAAAGCCGAAACAGGGAAGAGTGCGAATCAAAAACAACAGGCATGCGGTGTGTCCAGAGGGAGCGCGCGCGAGAGGCGAGCGCCAAGCGCCTTAGGCGGCACGAATCTTGCAGTCATTGTGCCACGCATAGGCGAAAAAAAGCCCGCCGAAGCGGGCTCGCCGATGCACAAGGGATCCACGCAAGGCGGGTATCAGCTCTGGGCGACCAAGGCTTCCACCACTTTGAGCATGCCGGCCATGCTCCCTGCCATGGTGCCATCCACATAGTAATGGCCGCCAACACCCATAGAGGGAACGCCCTCAACGCCGTACGCTTCCTGCAACTGCGAGGCCTTGCGCACCTGGTTGGAGACGGTAAAGGAGTTGTACATCGCCTTGAATTTGGCCAGGTCCATGCCGGGTTGCTTGCCGATCCAGGCAAAGATGGCGTCGTCCTTGGAAAGATTTTGCTTTTCCACATGGATCGCGCGGAACAGCTTGGCATGCAATTCGTCGACCTTGCCCAGCCCTTCGAGCGCGTAGTACAACTTTTGCTGGGCAGCAAAGCTCGCATTGAAGGCGACGGGCGCCCGGCGGAAGGCAATGTTCTTGGGCGCTGTTTTCAGCCAGGCTTCAAGTGTCGGCTCGAACTCGTTGCAGTGCGGGCAGTTGTACCAGAAGAACTCCACGACCTCGACCTTGCCGGAAGCCGCTTCGACGGGGGCAGGCGTGGAGAGGCGCCGGTAATTCTTGCCTTCCTTGAGCGCTGCGCCTTGGGCGAAAACCGGCAGTGACAAGCTGGACGCAGCCAGTACGCATGCCGTGGTGGCAGAAAACTCTCGACGTTTCATTCAATACGCTCCTGTTGGGGGATGGACGATGGGACTGTGGCGGGGTGCAAAAGTTCAGCGCTGCACGCGCACCAGCGCCGACTCAACACCGGCGCCGTCAAGCTTCTCCTTGAGTTGCTCGGCGTCGATGCGTTTAACAAAAGGCCCGATGCGCACACGGAACACCGTGCGACCACTTTGCTCGCGCTCGTTCACACGTGCTTCCCAGCCCAGCATGGCAAGCTTGGCGCGCTGGGCGTCGGCGTCGCCTTGGGTGCGAAATGCCCCGGCCTGAACAAAGTAGTCGAACGGGTCCACCGCAGCGGGGTTCGTCGGCACGGCAGCAGGCGGCGTCGGTGCATTTGCGCGCGCCTTGGCCAGATCACCGAGCGGATCGCTGGGAATGGGCACGGGTGTTGCTGCCGGCGGTACCGATGTGGGCGGCGGTGCAATGCCGGCAGCCGGACTGTTGGGTGCGGGGCGGGCACTCTTGCCGTAGAGCGGTGAATTCGGGTCCCAGTTCTTGTTCTTTTGCGCCTCGGCGTTGTCCTGGTCGGCGCTGCGTATCGCGCCCTTGTTCAGGAACGGCACCGGCACCTTGGTGACATAGACCGCGACCCCGAGCGCCACGCCAAGCCCGACGATGAGGCCAATGATGAGGCCAATGATGGTGCCGCCCAATTGTTTCTTCTTCATAGTGCGCCGTGGTTCAGTTTTACATTCTTCGAGGCGCCGAAACGCCGAGCACCGCCAAGCCATTGTGCAATACCTGTGCGGTGGCGGCGACGAGTGCCAGGCGTGCAGTCTTGACGCGTTGGTCATCCACCAGGATGCGCTCGGCGTCGTAGTAGCTGTGATAGCTCGCAGCCAGGTCACGCAGGTAGAAGGTGACGTCGTGCGGCGCCTCGCCTGCCGCGGCTGCAGTGAGCATCTCGGGGTACTTGGCCAATTGCAGCATCAAGGCCTGCGCCTGCGGGCCTTCCAGCGGCGAGAGGTCCGCACCCGTGAGCGTCGCCACGTCCCCGCCCCATCCTGCCAGGACGGAGCAGATGCGCGCATGGGCGTACTGCACGTAGTACACCGGGTTGTCGTTGTTCTGGGCCACGGCCAGATCGACATCGAAGGTGTATTCGGTATCGGGCTTGCGGCTGAGAAGGAAGAAGCGCACCGCGTCCTTGCTGGTCCACTCGATCAGGTCGCGCAGCGTGACGTAGCTGCCGGCGCGTTTGCTGATCTTGACCTCTTCACCACCCTTGACCACGCGCACCATGGTGTGCAGCACGTAGTCGGGGTAGCCCTGCGGGATACCCACATCGGCCGCCTGCAGGCCGGCGCGCACGCGGGCGATGGTGCCGTGGTGGTCGGTGCCCTGGATATTCACCACCTTGGTAAAGCCCCGCTCCCACTTGGCGATGTGGTAGGCCACATCGGGCACAAAGTAGGTGTAGCTGCCGTCCTGCTTGCGCATGACGCGGTCCTTGTCGTCGCCGTAATCAGTGCTTTTCAGCCACAGCGCGCCGTCCTGCTCGTAGGTCTTGCCGTTGGCGATCAGTCTGTTCACCGTGGCCTCGACACGGCCACTGGTGTACAGACTTGATTCCAGGTAGTACTCGTCAAACCTGAGGCTGAAGGCCTGCAGGTCTTTGTCCTGCTCGTGGCGCAGGTAGGCCACGGCGAACTGGCGGATGGAGTCGAGGTCGTTCACGTCGCCGCTGGCGGTGAATTCGCGGTCGTCGGCCTTGACCGTCTTTCGCGCCAGGAAGTCGGCGGCGATCTCGGCGATGTAATCGCCGTTGTAGAACGCCTTGCTGGCCGGGTTCTCAGGGTCGGTCGGCCAGCAATCGTCGCCCGGCTTGAAGCCCTTGGCGCGCAGTTGCGTGCTGTGGGTCAGCGTCTGGATTTGCACCCCGGCGTCGTTGTAATAAAACTCGCGGTGCACGTCCCAGCCCTGCGTCGCAAACAGGTTGCAAAGCGCATCGCCCAGCGCAGCCTGGCGGCCGTGGCCGACGTGCAGCGGACCCGTGGGGTTGGCGGAGACGAACTCCACCAGCACCTTGTCGCCTCGTGCGGGCTGCAGGCCAAATTGGGCGCCGGCTTCCAGCACCTCTTGCACCACCTGCTGTTTGGCTGCCGCCTTCAGGCGAATATTCAGAAAACCCGGGCCGGCGATGTCCATGGCGTCAACCCAGCGCTCGAATGCAGGGGTGGCTTGCAGCGCTGCGCGCAGTTGCTCGCCCAGCTCACGCGGATTGGCCTTGAGCGGTTTGGCCAGTTGCATCGCGGCGGTACAGGCGTAGTCTCCATGCGCGGCAACCTTGGGCGATTCGAATGCAGCGCGCGCGCCGGCGCCAGGCGAGAAGCGTTCCAGCACCTCGGCCAGGGCGGCAAGCAGTTGTTTTTTGGCAGTGAGCATGGCTTGATTTTACGGGGCTGGTCAACGCGGCCCGCAGCGGCGTATATTGCGTCCGCGGGGCGCTTTGGCCCCGTTTTTTTCCTCCAATGGAGCCTCCATGAAAAAGCTTCTTGCTCTGACAACTCTTGGATTTGCCTTTGCTTTCGGTACCGCCTGGGCCGCCGACACACCAGCGGCGGCCGCCGCCCCGCCGGCAGCAGCCAAAGCGCCGACCAAGCAGCAGTCAAAAATGAAAACCTGCAACGCCGAAGCCAAAGGCATGAAGGGCGAGGAGCGCAAGGCCTTCATGAAGACCTGCCTGAGCAACAAGGCTGATGCAGCACCGACCCAACAAAACAAGATGAAGAGCTGCAATGCGGAAGCTGCCGGCAAGAAAGGCGACGAGCGCAAGGCGTTCATGAGCGAGTGCCTGAAGAAATAAGCACCCCTCGTAGCCCACAAAAAACCCCGCCATGCGGGGTTTTTTGTTG
>JAUCDU010000152.1:0-6725 GCA_034674825.1 Giesbergeria sp. | reverse complement strand
CTCACTAAGCAGGTGAACCGGCAAATTTCTATCAGCCTGCAGATCTTCCACAGCTTTTTGACGTGCACGAAGGGATGCGATTTCGTCCTCAATGCTGGCGATCTCTTTGATCTGCTCTTCAAGAACATGTATCTCGCTCTTTAGAAAAGCATTTCGTGCCTGCTGCTGCTCAATCCTGGTCTGGTACCACCAGTAGATCAATCCCGCTATCAACAAACCGAACAGGAAGGACGCGAACATTGTCGCTTGAAACGCTTCACGGCGGCGCTTGCGAGCCGCTTCGCGATGGGGAAGTAGGTTAATGAGAATCACTGCAGGAACCTCCGCATGGCTAGACCACAAGAGGTAAGGTAGGACGGCGCCTCGCGCACCATCTTCTTGATCCGGACAGCGCTAGACATCTCCATGCCGTCAAAGGGATTGACCAGCGTGGCGGCAAAACCGGTGTGCTGCGTGACTGCCTTTGGCAAGCCCGGAAGGGGCGACGATCCTCCTGCAAGCAGAATGTGATCGACCCGGTTGTGCGGCGTACTGGTAAAGAAAAACTGAAGTGCGCGACCGACTTCTTGCGCCATGGTCTCCACAAAAGGACGCAACACGGCCGTGGCATAGTCGTCCGGGAGCTCACCACTGCGTTTTTTGCTTTCCGCTTCCTCCTGCGAAAATCCATATTGCCGGACGATTAGCTGTGTGAGTTGAGCCCCACCAAACGCCTGATCGCGGTCGTACAACACCTCGTCGTTGCGGATGACCTGCATGCTCGTGGTCAAGGCCCCAACCTCAAACAGCGCGACGAGAGAATCCACCCCTTTGTTGGGAAAGGCCTCTATCAGTCGACTGGCTGCGACCCGGGATGCATACGATTCGATATCCAGGATGACCGCCTTAAGTCCAGCGGCCTCGGCGAGACCCTCTCGATCCTGGACCTTCTCGCGGCGAGATGCGGCGATCAATACATCCACATCTCCGGGTGCGTTCTTGCTTGGACCAATAACGCAGAAATCCAGACTCACTTCATCTAGCGAGAAGGGAATGTATTGGTTGGCTTCCGACTCGACCTGCACTTCGAGTTCCTGATCGGTCATTCCAGCAGGCAACGATATCTTCTTGGTAATTACCGCAGAAGG
Organism: Giesbergeria sp.; assembly: GCA_034674825.1. Lineage (GTDB taxonomy): Bacteria > Pseudomonadota > Gammaproteobacteria > Burkholderiales > Burkholderiaceae_C > Simplicispira. Next base: position 5,598 of record JAUCDU010000152.1, on the reverse strand, counting down.
GGGCAATGCGAGCGCGACCGATTTGGTGCGAGTTCCACTTTTTTTGACCACGCGGCGGACTGCTTCGGCGACTTCATCGAATTTTTCGATGTTTCCGTCTGTAATCCAGCCGCGTTCCAGCGGCTCAATTGCACAGCGTTCAAGTACCAAGGCACCTGATTTGTCGCGGCCTAATTCCACCAGCTTGACGCTTGATGAACTGATGTCGATACCCAGCAGCGGAGGAGACTGGCGACCGAACAAGGATCCCGAAGAGATCAAGATGCCCCCCTTGTAGTTGTGATGGTGAAGCAACAAAACTTCACATTTCACTTGAATGCTAGCAGTAAGCTACTTCTCCGGCAAAGAGTTTTCCCGTACATGCGTCCTCAGAACGTTGTCAAAAGCAGACGATTTGCTTGGTGCGCGAGCGCGATGTGACGCGCTTTGCCGACGCCTAAGTCCATGCAAGTCGCCTTCGCTGCGCGCACGGGACGCTATGGCAACTTGGATTTTTTATACTCTGCGTTTCCTTGAAGCCGGAGTGATATGCCACCCACCACACGCAAAGATGCAAAAGCCCCAACGCAAAGCCGCGCGCCAAAGTCTGCGCGGTGGTGGTCTTGGCCCCTTCGGATCCTGGTCTGGCTCGGGGCTCTGGGTGCGGCAGGCGCGATTTCGATTGCGCTGCTGATCGCCGTCGCGCTGACCTTCGCTTACCCCAATTTGCCCGACATCTCGGACCTCGCGGACTATCGGCCCAAGCTGCCGCTCAGGGTGTATTCCTCGGAAGGAGCCTTGCTTGGTGAGTTCGGTGAGGAGCGTCGCAATCTGACGCCTATCGGCGAGATCCCAAAGATCATGACCGATGCCGTGCTGGCCATTGAGGACACGCGATTTTTTGAGCATGGTGGTGTCGATTACAAAGGCATGCTGCGTGCGGTTCTGGCCAACTTCGGTCGCGTGAAAAGCCAGGGTGCGTCCACGATAACCATGCAGGTTGCTCGCAATGTCTACCTCTCATCCGAGAAAACATTTACGCGAAAAATTTACGAAATATTACTGACTTACAAATTGGAGCATCTGCTTTCTAAAAATCAGATTCTCGAAATTTATATGAATCAGATCTACTTGGGCAATCGGGCCTACGGGTTTGCAGCCGCCTCGGAAGCGTATTTTGGCAAACCCCTCAAATCGGTTTCCATCGCTGAAGCTGCCATGTTGGCCGGACTGCCCAAGGCCCCTTCGGCCTACAACCCCATCAGCAATCCCAAGCGAGCGCGCATCCGCCAGCAAATTGTCATTGACCGGATGGAGGAGACCGGCTTTATCACTGCAGCCCAGGCAAGCGATGCGCGCAAGGAACACCTGAGCATTCGCACCTCTCATGACAATACCCGGGTACACGCCGAATTCGTCGCCGAGATGGCCAGACAACTCATTTTTGCGCAGTACGGGGCAGAGGCTTACACGCGCGGGCTGAACGTCTACACCACGCTCAGCGCAAGCGACCAGGAGGCCGCCTATCGCGCTCTGCGCCGCGGCATCATGAATTTTGAACGCCGTCAGCACTACCGCGGGCCGGAACAATTTGTCGATTTGCCCAAAGATCCCAAGGAGATCGACGAAGCCATCGACGACGCCCTGGCAGACCACCCCGACAACGGCGATGTACTTGCTGCGGTCGTGCTGGAAGTGAGCAAACGCAAATTGATTGCAGTGCGCGGCAATGGCGACACCATCGAGGTGACCGGCGACGGCCTCAAGCCGGTGCAGTCCGGGCTCAGCGACAAGGCGCCCCCCAACATCAAACTGCGGCGCGGTGCCGTGATCCGGGTCTCTCGTACGGAAAAGGACGATTGGGAAGTCACGCAGCTGCCAGAAGTGGAAGGCGCATTCGTGGCCCTGGACCCGCGCAGCGGTGCCATCAAGGCATTGGTCGGCGGCTTTGATTTCGGCAAGAACAAGTTCAACCACGTCACCCAGGCTTGGCGCCAACCAGGCTCGAGCTTCAAACCCTTCATCTATTCCGCGGCTCTGGAAAAAGGGTTTACACCCGCCACCGTCATTAACGACGGGCCGCTTTTCTTCGACTCGGCCTTTACCGGCGGGCAGCCTTGGGAGCCCAAAAATTACGACGGCAAGTTCGACGGCCCCATGACCATGCGCACCGCTCTGGCCAAATCGAAAAACATGGTGTCCATTCGCATTCTGCAGGCCGTCGGTCCACGCACGGCGCAGGAGTGGATCACACGCTTCGGTTTCGACGCCGAGAAGCATCCGGCCTACTTGCCGATGGCGCTTGGGGCCGGATCGGTGACCCCGATGCAGATGGCGGTCGGTTATTCGGTGTTTGCCAACGGCGGTTTTCGTGTCAATCCCTGGCTGATCTCCAAAGTGACGGATTTCAAAGGCAGAGTCATTTCGGAAACCGCACCGACGCCCACCGACCAGTTTCCCCGCGCCATCGATGCACGCAACGCGTTCATCATGGACAGCTTGCTGCAGGAAGTCACCCGCTCAGGCACCGCGGCGCGCGCCCAGGCAACCCTGAAGCGGCCTGACCTGTATGGCAAGACCGGCACCACCAACGATGCCTGGGACGCCTGGTTTGCCGGCTTTCAACCGACTCTCGCGGCCGTCACGTGGATTGGGTACGACACCCCGCGCAATCTGGGAAGCCGTGAAACAGGCGGTGGCCTGAGTCTGCCCGTGTGGATCAGTTTCATGGACAGCGCCCTCAAAGGCGTTCCTGTGATGGAGCCCACCGTGCCACCTGGCGTTGTGAATGTGGGCGGGGAATGGTTCTACGATGAGTACGCGCGCGGCGGCGTTGCCAGTCTCGGGCTGGACGATCAACCTCCGCCCGGCTCGGTCCTGGCGCCCAAGGACGCCCCAGCACCGGAAGAGCGCAGCAGAATCATGGATCTGTTTCGCAACTGAGGCACGAGGCGGCACTTCGCGCGCGGCCCGTCAGCGATTCAAGGGTAAAAACTCAGGGACAGGCCTGATTGGGTGCTGGCATCGCGGCTCAGCGCGGCATAGAACTCGCCCGCGCCCTTGGTGTCTTGCCAGGCGTGGCCATCAAAACGGTAGTGATAGCCGCCGGAGCGGGCCGCCATCCAGATTTCGTGCAGGGGCTTTTGCTGGTTGATGACGATCTGGCTGCCATTGGCAAATACCAGCGTGATCAGGCCGCCGCTGCGCTGGCTGTCGATGTCGGCGTCGGTGGCTTCGTTGATGCGATCCACGCATTGCTCGACCGCAAGCAGCAATTGCTCCGCACGGTCGGCGTATTCCAGGTCGTTCATTACAATTTCCGCATGTTGATTGCTTTGCAAATTCTAGTCAGGACGCTTGGCCTTGTCGGCTGCGCGGCTGTCCTGTCGGCCTGCGGCCAGCGCGGCCCGCTGTTCCTGCCGGCAGAAGCCGCTGCCGCAAACCGCGCCACCCTGCCGCAAACCTTGGTGCCGGGCCGCACGGCAGACCAAAAGCCTGCCAGCACCCTGCCCTCCGCATCCCCTGCCCCCACCACCACCCCATGATTCCTCTACAGCTCCCCGGTCGTCCTCATATCGCTTATCAGGGTGACGCGCTTTATATCGAAGGCTGCTCCGTGGCAGAGCTAGCGCGCGCCCATGGCACGCCGCTGTTCGCTTACTCGTCTGCGTCCATGCAAGATGCGCTCGCAGCCTACCAGCGGGGCTTTGCCGGACGCAAACTGCTGGTCTGCTATGCGATGAAGGCCAACTCGTCTCTGGCAGTCCTGCAGTTCTTTGCCCGGCAAGGCTGCGGCTTTGACATTGTCTCGGGCGGGGAACTGGCCCGGGTGCTCGCTGCGGGCGGCGATCCGGCCAAAGTCATTTTCTCGGGCGTCGGCAAGACGCGCGCAGAAATGGCCCAAGCCCTGGAAGCCGGCATCCTGTGTTTCAACGTCGAGAGCGAGGCCGAGCTGGAAGTGCTGAGCGAAGTGGCAACCACCAGCGGGCGGCAGGCGCGCATCAGCATTCGCGTCAATCCCAACGTGGACCCGAAGACACATCCCTACATTTCCACCGGACTCAAGGGCAACAAGTTTGGTATTGCGCACGAGCGCACCGTGGCGGTGTACCAGCGCGCAGCCGAGTTGCCCGGGTTGCACGTGGCCGGCATCGATTTTCACATCGGCTCGCAGATCACCGAAGCCACCCCGTACCTTGATGCGATCGACCGGCTGCTCGACCTGGTGGAGCAAATCGAAGCCCAGGGCATTGCCATCGAGCACCTCGACTTTGGCGGTGGTCTGGGCATCGACTATGCAGGCGACACCCCTCCGGCAGCCGATGCGCTGTGGACGCAGTTGCTGGCGCGCCTGGACGCGCGGGGTTTTGGCGAGCGCCAGTTCATGATCGAGCCCGGGCGCTCGCTGGTAGGCAATGCGGGCCTGTGCGTGACCGAGGTGCTGTACCTCAAGCCTGGCGAAGAGAAGAACTTCTGCATTGTCGATGCCGCCATGAACGACCTGCCACGCCCGGCGATGTACCAGGCGTTCCACGCCATCGTGCCGGTGCAGCAGCGCCGCGGCGACGCCAGCACGTGGGACGTGGTTGGCCCGGTCTGCGAAAGCGGCGACTGGCTGGGGCGTGATCGGCAACTGAACGTGCAACCGGGCGACCAGCTCGCCGTGCTCTCGGCCGGGGCTTACTGCATGTCCATGGCCAGCAACTACAACACGCGCAGCCGCGCGGCCGAAGTGCTGGTGGACGGCGACCAGGCGCGTGTCATCCGCGTGCGCGAGACGGTCGAAGACATGCTGCGTGCAGAGCGCCTGCTCGACTGAGCGCTCAAACTTTAGGCCAAATTGGCCTCCAGCGCTTATGCAGCAAGCGCTGATAGCTATTGTTTTTGAATTGCTGCAGTAGCCGTCCGCGCGTGCACGTCCGTGGCGCGCTTTGCCTGGCGCCTGCGCAGCGCGTCCCACACGCGCCAGCCGAGCAGGGTGGCGAGGATGGCGGCGTACACCGCCACCTCGGCGAAGTCGTTCTTCCCGGCGCGCATCCAATAGAAATGCAGGATCGCCAGCCCGGCCACCGCGTACACGCTGCGGTGCAGCCGCCGCCAGCGCACCGCGCCCAGGGCCTTGATGGCGCGGTTGAACGACGTGGCGGCCAGCAGCGCCAGCAGCAGGCCGGCGAGCGAACCCACCAGGATGAAGGGCCGCTTGGCGATGTCCTTGGCGATTTCTGCGGCGTCAAAGCCCATGTCGAAGGCGACGTACGAGAGCAGGTGCATCAGCGCATAGAAAGCCACGAACAAACCGAGCATGCGCCGAAAACGCGCCAGCGCCGGGGTACCGGTCAGCACGCGCAGCGGCGTCACGGCAAGCACGATGCACAGAAAGCGAAGCGTCCAGTCGCCCAGGCTGCGAATCAGCGCTTCGGCCGGATTGGCTCCCAGCTGGTCTGCCGCCGCCGCGTAGAACAGCCAGGCAAATGGCAGCAGGCAGAGCGTGAACAGCACCGGCTTGGCGGCGCGATGCATCAGCAGCTTCTTGAGGGCCATCGCAAGCCGCTCAGAAGTACTTTTTCAGGTCCATGCCGGCGTACAGCTGGCCGACCTGCGCCTCGTAGCCGTTGAACA
>JAUCDU010000151.1:0-6739 GCA_034674825.1 Giesbergeria sp. | reverse complement strand
GCCGAGATCACCGTGCGCATCGTCGATGAAGACGAAGGCCGCCAGCTCAATCGCGACTACCGCCAGAAGGACTACGCCACCAACGTGCTCACCTTCGACTACGCGCAGGAACCCCTGGTGCTGGCCGACCTCGTGCTGTGCGCCCCGGTGGTGGCGCGCGAGGCGCTCGAGCAGAACAAGACCCTTGAAGAGCACTACGCCCACCTGCTGGTGCACGGCGCCCTGCATGCGCAGGGGTGGGACCATGAGACCAGCGCGCAGGATGCAGAGGAGATGGAAGCGTATGAGGCCGCCATCCTGGGTGAGCTGGGTTTCGCCGACCCGTATGGGGCTGCCCCGCAGAGGTGATTGCACCGGCGAAGCGCAAAGCATTGCAACTTTATCGACACTCAATGGCAGGCGTTAAGCGTCGGTTTTGCACCTACCATGCTGGCAATCACCTCGCGGTGGCGCCCTTTCTCGTAGTTCGCCATGTTTGATACCTCGCTGCTGCTTCTCGCCGCCTTCGTCGCCGGCGCCCTCAACTCGGTCGCCGGCGGCGGCAGTTTCCTGACCCTGCCGGCGCTGGTGTTCGTCGGTGTACCCCCTGTGGTCGCCAACGCCACCGGCACCGTCGCGCTGCTGCCGGGCTACATGGCGGGTGCCTGGGGCTTTCGCGAGGACACCGAGCCACCGCCCGGCCTGTCCATGCTGCGCCTGGTGGTGCTGTCGCTGATCGGTGGCGCAGCCGGGGCGGCGCTGCTGCTGGTGACCTCGAACGACATGTTCTCCGTCATCGTGCCCTGGCTGCTGCTCGCCGCCACGCTGCTGTTCGCCCTGGGGCCCAAGCTGCGCGAATGGACCGCGGGCGGCAAGCCATCCGCGCTCAAGGCAACCTTGGGCGTGCTGATCGTGGCGGGGTATGGCGGCTACTTCAACGGAGGCCTGGGTATCTTGCTGCTGGCGCTTTTCGGCTTGCTCGGCCAGACCAATCTGAACGCGATGAACGGGCTCAAGAACTGGGTATCCGCCCTGCTCACCGCCATTGCCGTGGTCATCTACGCGGTCGGCGGCCTGGTGCTGTGGCGCGAGGCGCTCCTGATGATGGTGGCCGCCACCCTGGGCGGCTACGGCGGCGCGCGGGTGGCGCGGCGCATTCCCGCGCCCTGGCTGCGCGGCGGGATTGTGCTCACCGGATTGGTGATGACGGCGGTCTTTTTCTATCGCCAATAGTTTTAGCGAAAATGGCCTTTAGCGCTTATGCAATGAGCGCTAGCAGCTATATTTTCTGAAGCATCGGCGCGATGCGCAGCGGAATGGTCACGGGACCGTCATTCACCAAATGCACCTGCATTTCCGTAGCGAAGCGCCCGGTCTGCACCACGGGGTGGGCGCTGCGGGCCTGAGCGACGAAGTAGTCGAACAGGCGCCAGCCCTCGTCCGGCGCAGCCGCCTGCGTGAAGCTCGGGCGGTTGCCGGCGGTGGTGTCGGCTGCCAGCGTGAACTGGCTCACCAGCAGCAGTCCGCCTTGCACATCCTGCACGCTCAGGTTCATCTTGCCGGCCGCGTCGCTAAAGATGCGCAGCTTGAGCAGTTTGGCCAGCAGCCGGTCGGCCTCGGATTCGCTGTCGCCGCGCTCGGCGCAGACCAGTACCAGCAGGCCCGGCCCGATCTGGCCCACGACTTCACCTGCCACTTCGACGCGCGCCTCGCGCACGCGCTGCAGTACTGCCATCATTTGCATCTCCTAGCTGTTGTGCGGGCGCTCGACCCGCCGGCGCCGCTTGCGCTGGGCCGCATTACAACAGAGCCGCGCACGCCCATGCGCATGACAGAATCCGTTCATGAACACCCGGTGGCGCCGCTTGGCTTGGTTGGGGAGCTGGCTTCTGGTCGCCGCGGTCGGCACTGGGTGGCTGGGCTACGCGCGCCTCGCGCAGCTGCAGGCGGCGTTTGAAACCGATGCCCGCATCGTGCACCGGCTGCTGAGCCAACAGATGGTGCAAAACGATGCGGTCATGGCGACCCTCGTGCTGCTGCAGCCAAGCCCGGACGGCAGTGCCGCCGCCGCGCGCCGGCTGGCTTCGGTCTATCCGCAAATCCTTGCCGTGCTGGCGCTGCCCGCCGGCGCCCATTGGGCCTCGCCGCTGGCGGCCCTGATGAAGCAGGCGCAAGCGCAATCGCTCACCGCAAAGCGCCCGGTTTTGGCACACGCAGACCTTGCTGCCGGTCGTTACTGGCTGGTACAAGCAGGTGACCCCGTCAGCTACGCGCTGCAATTGAACTTGCAGGCCACCGTGCCCTGGTCCGAGTGGCCGATGGACGCGGCAACCAGCCCTGTGCGCGTCATGCTCGAACACGAAGGACAGTCGCTGGTGCTCCAGCCGGGGAGCCTCACCAAGCGCGGTTGGCGCTACGGATTTCGCAAGACAGTGGCCTCGCCCAGCCAGCCGTTCGACGTGCTGGCCGAGCGCGTCGTGGCTTGGCGCGAACTGCCCGGGCTGGCCATGCTGGGCTGGATGCTGGCGAGCGCCGCCGCGCTCGCGTTGCTGCGCTCGCTGTTGCGCCAGCACGAAGCGCGCAAGCGCGCCGAAGACCTGCTGCGCCTGGGGCAGGTGGCGCGGCTCAACACCCTCGGTGAACTGGCCGCGGGCGTGGCGCATGAGCTGAACCAGCCACTGACCGCCCTGCTCGCCAGCACCCAGGCGGCGCAGCGCTTGCTGAACGAGGCACTGCCCGACCTGGACACGGCGCGCACAGCGATGGGCCAGAGCGTGCAGCAGGCGCGGCGCGCCGCCGAGGTGGTGGGACGCTTGCGCCGCCTGGTCGAGCGACCCGACCTCGCGGGACATGCGCAGGCGATGGCGCTGCCGTCTGCCGTGCAGGAGACGCTGCACCTGATGGCGCCCGAGATCGCGCGCCGCGGCGTTGCGTGCGAAGTGGACATCGCCCCGGACCTGCCGGCAGTGTTCGCCGAACCGGTGGCGCTGCAGCAGATTCTTCACAACCTGCTGCTCAATGCCTTGCAGGCGCTGGAGCATGTGCCGGCCGAGCGGCGGGTGGTGCAGTTCGCCCTGCGGCCTGCGCCGGGTGGGCAGGTGCTGCTGTCCGTGCACGACCACGGGCCCGGACTGAGTGCCGATGCGCGCGCGCGTTTGTTCGAGCCTTTCTACTCCGGCCGCCCGGGCGGTTTGGGGCTGGGTCTGCCATTGTGTGAAAGCCTGGCAGAAGCCATGGGCGGACGTCTCAGCCTGGCTTCCGACACAACGGAAGGCGCCGAATTCTTGCTCTTGCTCCCCGCCGCCTGAAACCCATGCCCAACACGCTCACCACGCCGCTTTCGCTGTCTTCGCTGTCCCCTCTGATTCAGCTCGTTGACGACGACGCCGCCGTCCGTGAGAGCTTGGCGCTGCTGATCACCACCGTAGGCCTGCGCGTGCAAACCTGGGCCGACCCGCACAGCTTCATGGCGGCGTTTGACCGCACCAGCATCGGCGCCATCGTGCTCGACGTGCGCATGCCCGGCACCAGCGGGCTGACCGTGCTGGAGCAATTGCTGGCCGAAGCGGCCGACCAGCCGGTGATCATGCTCACCGGGCACGGCACGGTGGATATGTGCCGCCGCGCCTTCAAGGCGGGCGCGGCCGAGTTTCTGGAAAAACCGGTACACGACGAGATACTGATCGAGGCCCTGCAGAGCGCCGTGCGCCAGCATGTGCGTTCGCGCGAGCGCCTCCAGGCAGACCAGGAGGCCAGAGAGCGCTTCGCCCAGCTCTCCGGCCGCGAGCGCGAAGTGCTGGGCCTGATCGTGGAAGGCCTGACCAACAAGGAAATCGGCCGGGCGCTCGAACTCTCGCCCCGCACGGTCGAGACGCACCGCTCCAACCTGTTCGCCAAGCTCGGCGCCGAGTCGCTGGCGCAGCTCATTCGGCGCTATGCGGACCTGGTGCAATAGCGAAGCGCCCGAGCCGTCTGGCTGGCAGACCTCAAGGCATGCGCTGCGTAGTTCTACGGAGGGGTACGCGTAGCCGCACGCATTCTCTTTTGGTGCTGTCTTTCCTACAGTGCATTCACGGCGCCGCAACCGGTGGCGCCGACTGAACACTCCCGGAGCACACCATGCGCAACCAGCACACCATAGCCGCCCTCACCCTCAGCTTTCTGGCCGCAGCGGCCAGTGCCGAAGGCGTGCGCACCGAGCGCAACATCTCGCTGGAGCTGGCCACCCAGATTGCAGCCCACACGGTGGCGGCCTGCAGCGCCAACGGGTACGCCGTGACCGCCACCGTGGTCGACCGCGCAGGCACAGTACGCGCCGTGCAGCGCGCCGACAATGCCGGTCCGCACACCCTCGAAGCCAGCCGCCTGAAGGCCTTCACGTCGGCCTCGGCCAAGAACACCACGCTGGCCATCATGGAAACCTCGCAAAAGAACCCTGCAGCAGCGAACCTGGGGCAGATTCCCGGCTACCTCCTGCTGGGTGGCGGCGTACCACTGAAAGTTGGCAGCGAAGTCATCGGCGCTGTGGGCGTGGGCGGCGCACCTGGCGGTCACCTGGACGAGCAATGCGCGGTAGCGGCCATTGCCAAGGTGCAAGACCAGCTGAAGTGAAGCAACCCGGCCAGCGCGACGGGGTGGCCCTGGCCCTGTGCCACTGGCTTGGGGCGGGCCGGTTTCAATGCCGGCACGTGGCGCGCCCTCAACAGGTGAAGGAACTGCCATGGATCGAATCAATACCTTGACCCTCCACCTGGCGCTGGCCGCTTCCCTGCTGTGGGCGCTGCCCGCGCAAGGCCAGGTGCCGCCCACGGCCGAGCAAACCGCTGCCTACCAGGGACTGCATGCTGCCGCCGCAAGCGGTGACAGCGCCCAGTTGAAGCGCCTGCTGGCCGCCGGCGTGGATACAAACGCCCGCGATGCCCATGGGCGTACGCCACTGCATGTGGCAACTTTCGGCAAGCAGCGCGGGGCGATTCGACTGCTGGCCCAGGCCGGCGCGGCGCTGGACGCGCTGGAAAACGATCGCTACGACGCCGTCACCATTGCGGCCGTGGCCAACGACGAGGAGACGCTCCGACTGCTGCTGTCGCTGGGGGCCAGCAGCAGTCAGGTGACCAGCCGCTACGACGGCACCGCGCTTATCGCCGCAGCCCACCTCGGGCATGCGGGTGTGGTGCGCCAGCTGATCGCTGCCGGCGCGCCGCTGGACCACGTGAACAACTTGCATTGGACCGCCCTGATCGAATCCATCGTGCTCGGCGACGGCGGGCCGCGCCACCAGGCCACGCTCAAGGCGCTGCTGGATGCGGGCGCCAGCACCGCGCTGACCGACCGTCAGGGCATCACGCCGCTGCAAATGGCGCGCAATCACCGTTACGCGGCCATGGTGCAGATGCTGGAAACCGCCGGCGCGCGCGACTGAAGCGTCGCAAGGCACGGCAGCGGCGACAGGAACTCTCAAAAATGAGAGCTGTCGACGCTTGCATGACAAGCGCTTGAGGCACTTTTACTGGATTAGCGACCTGTCTCAGTCGACGCGCACGACTGGCGCCGGCACTGGGGGCGCAGCATTTGCAGGTAAGGCGCCATGACCTGTCTGGGGTTTATCGCTAGTCAGGCACATTTTTTACAGACTTCTCGGCATTCAGTCCGTCACCAGCCGCGCTTTCACGCTCTTGCCCTTGACGCGCCCGGCATTCAGGCGCGAGACCACCTGCTCGGCCATGCCGCGCTCGACCGCCACGTAGGTCGAGTACTCGTTGACGTTGATCTTGCCGACCTGCGCGCGCTGGAAACCCATGTCCCCGGTCAGCGCGCCCAGCACGTCACCGGCGCGGATCTTTTCCTTGCGCCCGCCAATGATCTGAATGGTGGCCATGGGCGGCACCAAAGGGCCGCTGCCTGTGGGCGTGAGTTCACTCAAGGGGCTCCACTGCGAGGCGCGGCCTTGCAGCACTTCGATTTTCCCGACGCTGCCCATCTCGTCCATGCTGGCCAGATTCAGTGCCAGGCCCTCCGCGTCGCCCCGGCCAGTGCGGCCAATGCGGTGGATGTGCACTTCAGAGTCGGGCGTCACATCCACGTTGATGACGGCGGCCAGATCGGCAATGTCGAGCCCGCGTGCGGCGACATCGGTGGCCACCAGCACCGAGCAGCTGCGGTTGGCAAACTGCACCAGCACCTGGTCGCGCTCGCGCTGCTCCAGCTCGCCATACAGCGCCAGCGCGCTGAAGCCCTGCGCCTGCAGCACGGCGACCAGGTCGCGGCACTGCTGCTTGGTGTTGCAAAAGGCAATTGACGACTCAGGCCGAAAATGCGCCAGCAGCAGGGACACGGCATGCAGGCGCTCGCTGTTTTTCACCTCGTACCAGCGCTGCTCGATCTTGCCGGCGCTGTGCTGCGCCTGCACGGTGATGCGCTGCGGCGCTTTCATGAACTGCTGGCTGAGCTTGGCAATGCCTTCCGGGTAGGTGGCCGAGAACAGCAGCGTCTGGCGGTTCTTCGGACATTGGCGTGCCACGGTGGCAATGTCGTCAAAGAAGCCCATGTCGAGCATGCGGTCGGCTTCGTCCAGCACCAGGGTGTTGAGCTGATCGAGCGCCAGGTTCTGGCGCTCCAGGTGGTCCATCACGCGGCCGGGCGTGCCCACCACGATGTGCGCGCCGTGCGACAGGCTCTGCGCCTGGCCACGCAGCGGCACGCCGCCGCACAGCGTGACGACCTTGACGTTGTCGGTGCCGCGCGCCAGGCGGCGGATTTC
>JAUCDU010000150.1:0-6780 GCA_034674825.1 Giesbergeria sp. | reverse complement strand
CAGCTACGCCGGCACCATGGGCCTGGTGCAGGGCGAGAGCATGGACCGGCGCTTTTTTCACCGCCTGGGCGCATCGTTCCTGCACCGCAGCATCTGTTCGACCGCCGGCGGCGAAGCCATGGCGCACACCTTGGGCGGCAAGGTCGGCATGAAGGTGGAGTGGTTTGCAGAATCCAAATTGATTCTCATCTGGGGCAGCAACGCCATTACCAGCACGCTGCATTTCTGGCGCTACGCCCTGCAGGCCAAGCGTGCGGGTGCGCGGCTGGTCTGCATCGACCCGCGCAAGACGGAGACCGCCGACAAATGCCACGAGCACCTGCAACTGCTCCCCGGCACCGACGCCGCATTGGCGCTGGCGCTGATGCATGAGCTCATCGTGCACGACTGGCTGGACCACGACTACCTGGCGCAGCACACACTGGGCTGGGAGCAACTCAAGCAGCGCGCACTGCAATGGCCGCCCGAGCGCGCAGCCGAAGTCTGCGCCCTGCCCGTGGAGCAGATCCGCGCCCTGGCGCGCGCCTACGGCACGACCAAGCCTGCCGCCATCCGCGTGAACTACGGCGTGCAGCGCGTGCGCGGCGGCGGCAATGCGGTGCGCGCGATTGCCTGCCTGCCAGCGCTCACCGGCGCCTGGCGCGAGCGCGCCGGCGGCGTGCTGTTTTCAAGTTCGGGCAACTTCCCGGTGCAGCGCAGCGCCTTGCAGCGCCCCGAGCTGCTGGGCGGGCGCTGCCCGCGCACCATCAACATGGTGACCATTGGCGACGATTTGCTGCGCGCAAGCTCCGCCGCGTTCGGTCCAAAGATTGAGGCGGTAGTGGTTTACAACAGCAACCCCTTGGCGGTCGCGCCCGAATCCGGCAAGGTGGCGCGCGGCTTTGCGCAGGACGATGTGTTTACCGTAGTGCTGGAGCACTTCCACACCGACACCGCCGACTACGCCGACTACATCCTGCCGGCGACCACCCAGCTGGAACACTGGGACGTGCACTTTGCCTATGGGCATACCGACGTGCTGTTGAACCGCCCGGCGATTGCGCCGTGCGGGCAGGCGCGCTCGAACGCTCAGGTCTTTCGCGACCTGGCAGCGCGCATGGGTTTTGACGAGCCGTGCTTTTCCGACAGCGACGAGCAGCTGTGCCGCCAGGCCTACGGCGAAAAGGTGGATTTCAAAAAGCTGCTGGACCAGGGCTTTGCCACGCTGCCGATACCCGATGCGCCGTTTGCACAAGGGAACTTTCCAACCGCCTCAGGCAAGTGCGAGTTCTTCAGTGCCGCCCTGGCCGCATCCGGGCAGGACGGCCTGCCCAACCATGTGCCCAACTACGAAACGTTCGGCCAGTCAAAAGTCTACCCGCTGGCGATGATTTCCCCACCGGCGCGCAACTTCCTGAACTCCACCTTCGTCAACGTCGCCAGCCTGCAAAAGCTGGAAGGTCGGCCGCTGCTGGAAATCCACCCGCAGGACGCCGCCGCGCGCGGCATCGAAGATGGCACGGTGGTACGGGTATTCAACGACCGGGGAAGCTATTTGTGCCACGCCGACGTCAGCGACAAGGCAAAACCCGGCGTCGTCAACGGCCTGGGCATATGGTGGCGCAAGCTCGGGCTGGCCGGCACCAACGTGAACCAGCTCACCAGCCAGGCACTCACGGATATCGGCCAGGCGCCGACCTTCTACGACTGCCTGGTGGAGGTGGAGCGCAGCGACGCAGTGCGCTATTGATTTAGAAGCTGCCAGCGCTTACTGGATAAGCGCTGGAGCCATTTTGTAATCATTTTTCCACACTGAAACTTCAGCCACGCCAGTAGTTGTTGGCTGCCGATACGGTCTGGAAATTGATGGCAATCACCTGCGAGGCAGCGGTCAGGCCATCGGCCGAGTTGGCGTACTCGGGACGCAACTGCTTGAGCGTGTCCATATCCGGCTGCGTGTATTTGACGCCGCGCCGGCTGAGCGTGATGGCGAGCTCAAAGCCTTCTTGCGGCGTGGCGGTGATGAGCGAGGGCAACCAGGTATCGGCCATGTCGTTTTTCTCCTGTGGATAGTTCGTGGGGACGCGATGCCGACGCAGGGGAACCCCACCTGTTTCGACACGCAGTTCACTGTAGCGCGGCGCATGCGCCAGGCGAACTGCGACCCCGCAAACCCCTGATCTCAAGGCGCTTATGTCGGCGTTTGTTTGGCGGGGCCTACGGCCTGCTCGATGGCGCCGCAAAGGCTGCGTCCGTCTGGACCCTTCATCTCGATACGCACCTGGTCGCCCGTTTGCAGAAAGCCGGTATTGACCTGACCACCGTGTTCCAGCTCCCAGCGGCGCCGCGCCAGCAGGCTGGTGCACACGCTGGCGGCGGTGGATGCGTCCTTGGTGTCCGACGCCACCGGCGCGCGCAAGGCGCCACTGCAGACGATGCTGCCCGCGCCCAGCGCGCGGGTGCGCGCCGCGTGCGCGATCAGCGCGCCAAAGCTGCGCGGCATGCCGGCGGCGGCGTCACATATGCCCAGCTTGCGGCCGTTCAGGGACATTTGCAGGGTCAGCGCCAGGCGCCCGGCGCTCCAGGCGGCGCCAAGTTCGTCGAGCGTCACCGCGACCGGGCTGAACGCGGTGGCCGGCCGGCTGTGCAGCACGCCTCCGCCTGCCTCGCGCTCCGCCGGCTCCAGGGCGCGCAAGGCCACGCTGTTGGCCAGCATCAGCAGGCGCACGGCATCCAGCGCCTGGCCGCTGCTGCTGCCCGCGGCCAGGTCGCCCAGCACCACGGCAAGGCCGGCTCCGAAGTCGAGTTCGCTCTCGGCCATGCGCGCCGGCAGCGCCTGGCAGGCGCCCACCAGTGCGTCGCCGCCCAGCGACTGCAGTACAGGTGCCAGCACCGGATGGACTGCATCCGCCGTCGGCGTGACGTCTTCAAGGCACTGGTACGCACGCGGCAATGGCGCCATGCATTGCGTGGGATCAAAGGCAAACGCGTGGCGCGCGCGGCCTGCGTTCAGCGCGTCGTACAGATCCTGCAATTGCGGCGCGAAGAAGCCCCAGTCGTCCAGCACCTGCTGCAAGCGGTTGGCGATGCCGGTGGCGTAATGGGCGCTGGCCAAATCTCGCGAGACGACGACCAGTTGGCCGTCGCGCGAGCCGTCGTGAAGAGTGGCAAGTTTCAGGAAAATACAAAAAAGTGGGCGCAGCCTGCAGCGCCAATGGCCGACTGCCGCGCGGGGATGGTACGCCAGAGTGCCGCCAGCGCAGCGCGCGGGATGGTAACGTTGCCGCACCCATGATTCCTCGTCGCGCCCTCTTTTCGCTCGCCTTGTTGGTGCTGGCCCTGCATGCGCTGGTGCTGGGCGCCGCGTCGGCCCACAGCACCGGTCCTGCCCCTGAGGCCGCACCGCAGGCGTTCGAGACCCGCACCATTGCCCTGGCTGCGCCAGCGCCTGCGGTCGCAGCAACGCCGCCCGCAACGCGGCCCAAAGCGGCAGTGCCCGCACACACGGCCCCTGCGCCAAAGCGCCCCAAAGCACAGCCCCATACCGGCAACGCAGCGCTCGCCAGCCAGGCCATGCCGTCAGCGGGCCCGGCACCGTCGGCAAGTTCGGCCATGCCCAGCCCGAGCGAACTGCTGGCGCTGAACGCCGTGGATGGATTTCCCACCAACGCGCCAGAGCCGCCACCCCCGGACAGCGCCACGCCAACAGTCGCGCAATCGCCGACTTCCACACGGCTGGCCGACGCCGGCGCCGCGGTAGCGCAAGCTGCCAGCGCAGGAACGCCGTCGCAAGCAGTGCCAATTCCCACGCCCGCAGTGGCCCACCCACCAGTGCAATTGCCGCCCTCGACGCGGCTCGACTTCGAGGTCACTGGTAGTGCCAAGGGGTTCGGCTACAACGCCAGCGCCGAGCTGCTGTGGCAGCACGACGCGACCAGCTACCGCGCGTACCAGGAAATCAAGGTGCTGTTCCTGGGCTCGCGCTCGCAGGAAAGCGTGGGCAGCGTGACCGCGTTCGGGCTGCAACCCAAGCGCTTTGGCGACCGCGCGCGCAGCGAGCGCGCGGCGCATTTCGACTTTGCAAACGGCCGTGTCACTTTCAGCGCAAACACGCCGGCTGCGCCCATAGAGCCTGGCGCGCAGGACCGCCTGAGCGTCTTCCTACAGCTGGCCAGCATGCTGGCAGGCGCGCCGGAACGCTACCCGAGCGGCACGCACATCGAGATGACCACCGTAAGCGCACGCGCTGCCGACGTGTGGACCTTCACCGTGCAGGGCGAGGAAACCCTGGAACTACCGGCTGGCACGCTGCGTGCGGTGCAGCTGCAGCGCCTGCCGCGCCGCGAGCATGACCAGAAGGCGCAGGTCTGGCTGGCGCCCAGCCTGGGCTACTTGCCGGTGCGCATTCGGCTGACCGAACCCAATGGCGACTTCGCCGAACTGAACCTGCGCGGCCATGAGGCGCCTTGAGGGCAATACGGGCGGTAAGCTGTATAGCTTGAACTCTTGCGTTTCGAATCCATCTGACAATGGACAAATGGAGGCAACCTCGGAGGAACGCCATGAACATGCTCTACGACTCGGATTCTTTTGTGGTGGTGCACATGCTGCCGGATGCCGACCGTCTGGAGGAAGCGTCCAACGAGGGGCCGCAACTGCCCCAGCTCGCCCGGCACGGCTTTGAAATCGTCGACAAGCGCAGCGGCAAGCAGCTTTATCTGGACGGCTCCTGGGCCGAAATGTTCCAGCTGCAGATCCTGGCCTGGCAACGCGATGCGCCGACCCAGGAAGAAGTGGAAGACACGCTGGACGGCTACACCGGCCTGGCACAGCACCCTGTGGTCGTGCACTGAAATTTCAAAGAAAATGACCTTCTAGCGCTTATGCAGCAAGCGTAAGCAGCTAGACTTTTTATAGCGATGCGGCGCTCGCGCCACGCCGCCTTTTCATATCCAGCGCCATGGCCTGCAGTGCAGCGCTGTCCATGGCGGCACGGGCCGCCGGATAGACCAGCGTTTCTTCGATGTCGATGTGCTCGGCATACCCGGCAGAAAACGCCGTCAGCGCGGCCTCCTGCGCGCCCGAAAATGCCGTGATGCGCCCATCCGCCAAGGCCAATAGCGCCGTACGCGCCAGTGCCCAGCGCTCTCCCATGGCGAGGTGCTCGTCCTGCAGGCGGCGCACTGCTGCGCGCGCCTGCGGATCGGGGCACCCGTGCAGCGCCGGGAAGACGTGCCGCTCCTCGTCTTCATGGTGCAGCGGCGCGGCGATGTCGAAATAACGCAGCACGTCGCGCGCAGCACTCTGCGCGGCATCGTCACAGCCTTTGGCTTGCAGGTGCTCGCGCAAGCGCCCCAGCAAGGCCAGCGTGCGCTGCACGCGTTCGTGGCAGGCTTCAAGCATCTCGAACGGGGTGTCAAACCCCACCGCCGGCGCGCCAAAGCCCGGCAAGGGAATGCCGCTGGAACTGCTGGCCATCTTCACTCGATGCGCACCGCGTGGCCACTGTGGTCAAACGGAATCAGGCCTGCATGCATGCCGCGCTTGATCGCGTCCACCATGCGGTCCAGCGGCTCCTGCGCCTCCTCGGTGGTCGGCACGTGATTGGATTTGCCAGCGAGCGCGGCGGCAAAAACCAGCGACCATTCCTTGCCGAACTGGGCTGCTTCTTGCGCCAAAGTCTCGAACGAGTCGAGCTCATCCAGCGCCTTGTCGGCACACATCAGCGGCACCAGTGCGCCCCCTTCGCCGCGCGCAAAGTGCGCGCGCTGCTCGTCTGTGGCGTCGTCGGGCAACTCCACACCGGCAAATACGAACAGCAGGCGCTGCGGCTCTGGCTGCGCGCGCGCCGCCTGCAAAAGCTCTTCAAAACGGGTGATTTCCATAGCAAAACTTCCAAAGTTCCATAAAAACAGGCGTGATGCGTTACGCGGGACAAGCCGTTGGGCTGGCCACTTCCAACACGGAGCAATAGGCCGAAGGCTCAGGGCGCACGCGGCCGGGCTTGGGCGCAACCACGGTGCCGATGTTGACAAAACACAGCGCCTGCTGCGACTCGCCCAGACCAAACAGCGTGCGCAGCGCGGCAGAGCCCAGCGCCTTGCCACTGGTGAGCGCCGAGCCAAAACCCAGCGCCGTCGCCATGAGCAGCAGGTTCTGCACCGCACAGCCGGCGGAAACAATGCGCTCGGTGGCCTCAATATCGGCATCGCCGCAGGCCAGGTCCACCACCACCAGCAGCAACACAGGCGAGCGAAACGCCTTCTCGCGTGCCTGCACCACTTGGTCGGGCAGCGCGCTGGCGTCGCGCGCCAGCAAGGCCGCGCCAAACGCATCGGCCAGGGCGCTACGCGCTGCCTGCGGCACTTCAACCAGGCGCCAAGGCAACAGTTGCCCATGGTCCGGCGCATGCGCCGCGCTGGCCAGAATCTGCGCCAGTTGTTGCTCGCTGGGCGCGGGCGCCCCCAGGCGCTTGGGCAGAATGGTCCGGCGCGCCTGCATCAGCGAAGCTGCAAACGCGGCGCAATCCGGGCCAGAGGCCAGCGCTACGGGGGTCTGAGCGTCCTTCATGCCGCCATTGTTACCCGGGACGTCCATCGGGGCGCAGGCGCCCATACCAAGACCCCAGACGCAGCGCCCATGCCAACGTGGTGGCAGACCAGAGCAACGCCGCTGCCACGAGCAAGACCGGCGCCCAAACGCCGCCGAGGGCCGCTGCCACCCGCAGCACGGTGGCCGCTTGCAGCAGCAGGAACAACAGCCACAACACCCGGTCGGTGACCTGCGAGCGGCCACTGTGTC